>JAUVCG010000022.1 GCA_030595785.1 Kiritimatiellales bacterium
CCGCGCCCTTCCGTTGCACGACTCAGCTGGCTGAGTACGATAACCGGCACGTCCAGCTCCTTGGCCATGGCCTTGATGGCGCCGGAGATGGCCATGGTTTCACGCTGGCGGCCATCCTTGGAAAACTTGGAGTAGTTCATGAGCTGAAGATAGTCGATCACGATCAGTTCAACCCCGTAGCGGCTTTTCATGCGGCGGGCACGGGAACGCAGCTCGACGGCCTCAAGACCGGGTGTGTCGTCAATGTAGATATTCGCCTTGGATAAGCGGTCGACGGCCTCGGTCAGGCGCATGTGATTTTCCGTCGTCAGGTTTTTCCGGACGGCCTGGGAGGAAACACGCGCATTGGAAAAGAGCATGCGCCGCACCAGTTGTTCGCGCGACATCTCCAGACTGAATATCCCGACAGGAACCCCGAGATTGTCCTTGGCCAGTTTTCCCAGCGCGGCATTTTCAGCAATATTCATGGCCAGCGAGGTCTTGCCCATGGCCGGGCGGGCGGCCAGCACGACCATGTCGGTCCTGGCCAGGCCACGCAGACGTGCATTCAGTCCGTCGTAGCCCGTGGTAACGCCATGGTCAATGTCGTTTGGATCCTTGTTGATCTCGGTAAAGACATGCTTTATCGAGTCCTTCCAGTCGGGAATCTTGTCGCCGCCGTGATTTCCGAGTTCAAAGAGCGAGGACTCGGCCTGACTAACGAGCAGCGCGGCTTCCTCTTCGCTTTTATAGGCCTGATCGGTAATGGTGTTCGAATGGTCAATCAGCCGGCGGTAGAGGTTTTTTTCCAGGACGATGTCACAATAGAATTCGACATGAGCGGGAACCAGGGTGCTTTCCTGAAGCTGGGTAAGGTAGTCGTATCCACCCACCTTTTCGAGGGCGTTGTGATCCTTGAGCCATTCGGCGATGGTAATGGCGTCCATGGCCTTGTTGGCCTGGCTCATGTCCACCATTTGCTCAAAAAGCGCCTGATGGCGGCGATCGTAGAACGAGTCGCTGCCTAGGCGCTTTGCGAGGCATTTATCGATTGCACTGGCAGGGTCGAGCAGGATGGAACCTAGAACTCCGCGCTCGGCCTCTTCGCTTTGCGGGGGTATCCGAAGTCCTGCTCCTGGCTCCTCTGGAATCATTTCTCTTCTACGATCCAGACCTTCAGTGTGCCGGTGACTTCCGAATGGAGTTTAAGGGCAACGTCGAAGACGCCGAGTTCGTGCAACGGCGTGGCCAAGTTCACTTTTGCCTTGTCCAGCTCCAACCCTTGCTCGGAAAGTTTTTCCAGAATCTGAGGGATGCCGACGGAACCGAACAGCTTTCCGTTGTCGCCCACCTTAACGGTGATCGTGCATTCGACCCCTTCAATTTTCTTGGCCAGCACTTCAGCTGCGCCTTTTTCCTTCTCCAGTTGAGTCAGGCGCTCGAGACGCTTCTTTTCAATCTGGCGTTTTTTCCCTTCAGTCACCTCGGTGGCGAATCCTTTCGGGAAAAGAAAATTACGGGCGTAGCCTTCGGCTACCTTTACGATATCGCCTTCGATACCCAGACCTTCAACTTGGTCCATCAATAAGACTTCTACAGCCATGGTTTGTTCCTTCCTGCTTAGCGAATGAGGCCCACAACCCGCGCACGGCGGATGGCACGCTTGATCTGGCGCTGTTGCTGGGCATTGGTGCCCAACAGACGGCGGCTCAGAATCTTGCCCCGGTCAGTCATGAACTTCTTAAGAAGCTCTGCATCTTTATAATCGATCTTATCCACTCCCTTGAGGAGTTCAGGATCGCGTTTGTATTCGTCTCTATCTCTACTACGACGCATAATTTATATCCTTTCCATTAAAACGGTACATCATCTTCATCGGCCACTTCCGGTGCCGGTGCCGGCGCAGGGTCTGCAGGAGGCGCTTCCGGTGCATCCGCATATTCCGTACCCTTGCCCGGGGTTCCCAAAAACTGAACCCGGTCGGCACGTACGCGCAACTTGCTTCGTTTTTCACCTTCCTGGCTTTCCCACTGGTCCAGCTGAAGGCGGCCTTCCACAAAAACCGGGGATCCCTTGTGCAGGTATTCGGCAGCCGTCTCGGCCTGCCTGCTCCACACGACCACATCCACAAAGCAGGTTCGTTCAACCGTTTCGCCCGCCTTGTTCTTAAAACTTTCGTTCACGGCCAAACCCAGATCCGCAACAGCCGTACCGGACGGCGTATACCGGATCTCCGGATTACGCGTCAGATTGCCCATTAACAAAACCCGGTTATAGCTGGCCATGCTAAGCCTCCTGTGCGACTTCCGCTTCTTCAGCTAAAACAAACTGGGAGCGAAAGACGTCGGTCGCGAGCGTTAAACGCTTCTTGAACGCGTCGAGCTGACTTCCGTCCAGCTTGATCGTCATGACCACATAATATCCCGCCTTCTGCTTCTTCAGCGGACGGGCGAAATTCTTCTTGCCCATACGGGTAGTGCTTTCAAGCGTACCCTCTAGGTTTTCCAGCTCCTCTTTCACGCGAGTAATCGCCAGATCAAGGGTATCCTCGTCCAGCGTCTCCGGAAAAATGAACAATCCTTCATACAATGTATTCAATGTTTCTCTCCTTGCTTATCCTGTCTTCGACTGATTAAACGCATTCATCGTTCGCTCAGTTCCGATGGAAAAGATGCTTTCTACCGCATCGGCAGCATGTTCGACAACCTTTTCCAGCCCTAAACTCTCTTTGGCCGGGAAATCCCCCAGCACAAATCCAATCATATCCTCATCGGGCGGCTTCGGGCCAATGCCCACCCGTACCCGCGGGAACGCTTGTGTCTGCAGCCATTCCAGCACCGATTTCATGCCGTTGTGGCTTCCACCCGATCCCTTGGCCCGCACCCGAATGGTGCCGAACTCGAGGTCGACATCGTCGTAGACCACCACCGTATCGGCCGGGTCGGCGCGCCATTTCTTCATCGCGCCCCAGACCGCCTGGCCACTGCGGTTCATGTAGGTGGTCGGCTCGAGCAACCGTACGTCGCTCTCTCCGAGGCGGCATTTTGCCTGCCGCGCAGGGAACCAGAACATTTTCTTGAGTTCCACACCCTGCCTGCGGGCCAGCGCCTCCACCACCATACATCCGATATTGTGGCGGGAGCGTTCGTACTCCTGCCCGGGATTTCCGAGTCCAACGACCAGCTTCAAGCGCTTCCCTCCCGGAATAAACAGCGGTTACTCGGCAGCCTCGTCGTCGGCTTTCTTTTCGGAAATCACCTCCGGCTCGGCGCCCTCGACTTCTTCGGCAACCTCTTCTTCCGGTTCCTCTTCCGCGCGTGGTTCGACGACGGAAACCACGATGGCATCCTCCTCGACCTGTGTCCTGTATTTACTGCCTAGATTGAGGTCGGAAATACACAATACATCGCCGATTCCCATTTCGGAAATCTCCACTTCGATGGATTCAATGAGGTCCTTCGGCAAACACTCAATCGAAATCGAGTGCATCACCTGCTCTATAACGCCGCCCTCTTTCACGCCGGCGGCTTCACCAATGAGTTCCACCAGGATATCAACCTGAATGGCCTGGCCGGCAACAATCTTAAGCAGGTCAACATGGATTATGTCCCCGCTTACCGGGTGGCGCTGGACATCCTTCACCAGGACCTGAATCTCTCCGGCACCTTCCAGTGCAATCTCAGTGATCAGGGTTTCAGTGGCGTGGTGATGCAGCAGCTGTTCAAAGGCATGCGTTTCAATTTGAATAGCGGAGGCTTCCTTGCCCTCGCCATACACCACACACGGAAGGCTTCCGGCCTTGCGCAGACGGCGCGAGTTGGAGGATCCCTGCAGGTCTCTGTTTTTTGCAATCAGTTTCGTGTCTTTCATTAATTCTCTCCTGTATATATTGTTAAATCCTGAACAGCGAACTGACCGACTGGTCGTTATGGATGCGGCAGATTGCTTCTGCCAGTATGTCGGCCACCGATAGCACTGTCACATCAAAGCCTTCCCACTTGCGCTGAGGTACGCTGTCGGTCGTCACCAGTTCATCAATCGGCGACGCCTTGAGCCGTTCGATCCCCTTTTCCGTCAGCAGTGAATGGCTTACCGCCGCACGAATCGATTTTGCGCCGGCTTTTTTCAACAGCCCGGCGGCGGCCGACAACGTGCCAGCCGTCGAAGTCATGTCGTCCACGATCAACGTGTTGCAGCCATCGACATCCCCCACGAGATGATTGGCCTCCACGTCCGTGGCACTCTTGCGCTGTTTGCCCACCACCGCAATACCGGCATCGAGCAGCTTGGAATAGGCATCGGCCATCTTCAAGCCACCCGCATCCGGAGAAACCACCACCAGGTTGTCCAGATTCTGGCTCCGCAGATATTTAACAATCACGGGCGCCGCATAGAGGTGGTCCACCGGAATATCGAAAAAGCCCTGGATCTGCTGGGCGTGCAGGTCCATGCACAGCACGCGGCTGGCTCCGGAGGCCACCAGCAGGTTGGCTACAAGCTTGGCCGTGATCGGCACACGCGGCTGATCCTTGCGGTCCTGCCGCGCATAGCCATAGTAAGGGAGCACCGCCGTGATGCGCTTGGCCGATGCGCGCTTTGCGGCATCAATCATGATCAGCAGTTCCATCAAATATTCATTCGGATTCACCGATACCGACTGCACAATGAAAAGATCATCGCCGCGCACATTGTCCTGCATTTTGACAAATATTTCGCCATCCGGGAAACGCGTGATGTCTACATGGCATAGCTCAACGCCGGCAGCCAACGCAATGCGTTCTGCCAAAGCTCGATGTCCTGTTCCTGAAATAATCTTCATAGTACTGCACTTCAAGTGGTTGCCCGACCAGGGTTCGAACCTGGACCCTATGAGTCAAAGTCACATGTGCTTCCATTACACTATCGGGCAAACAAAACCGTCAACAGTAAGCCGTTCCTTAAACTCAAGCTCCCATCGGTTTACAAAAGAGCGAAAGACCATAGGAAGGCGGCGGATGGAAGTCAAGCCGCCAAATCGAAGAAACAGCACGTATTTACGCCCCTTTTATCCGCGCCGGCTTTTGGAGTCAGTCAACCGCCTAAAGGCGGAACTACAAGCCCTTTCAAATCCCCTTTTCCAGCATAAAATGCGCGGCGAGCAGTGCGAAAGCCACCCCGATTTCAATGAGTGCGATTCGCTGAATATTCAACCCTTGGGCCAGTTTCTGCCATTTCTCCTGAAACAGCAACGCCAGTGAGCCATCGGTTAGCAGAACGATGCCCGCCCAAAACAGAATGGCGCTGAAAAGATTCATGGTTCGTGATTCGTGATTCGTAATGCGTAATGCGTAATGCGTAATGCGTAAAAAATCGTGGCGGAAACCTATGACAAGGTAAAGAATTACGTATTACGAATTACGCGTTACTCTCCCATGACCGTCACAACAATCCTGCGAGTCCGGGGTTTAATATCCGCCTCCAGATGAAAAATCTGCTGCCAGGTACCGAGTATCAGGCGGCCGGCGGCGAGCGGGACGCTGATCTCCGGACCCATCAGGGTCGCCTGCAGGTGAGAATGGCCGTTGCCGTCGTGCCACGCCTGCTCGTGGCCATAGTTTCGGTTGAAAACATGCACGATACCGTCCTGGATACCTGATCGCACTGCAATCGCCTCCACCTCGGCTGTGATCTCGTGCATGTCCCGGTGTCCGCTCGTTTGAACCGTAAACTCTTCCCGAAAAACCATGGCCCTTCCCCATTTAACGATTGGCAGTTTATACCCCGTTTCTCTGGAGTTTGGAAGCGGCGAATCCGGCGGGGCACCCAATTCCACCGCAAATCAACGAAACATTCTTGCGCCCCGGTACGTCGTTGATATAGGTTCGCGCCTCAATCGGACGTTTCGGAAAGTTCCGTGAAATTCGGACGCTGTCGCGCAACTGTAATCGGCCCTGAAGCCGCAAGCCAGAAAACGAGCCCCGGTTGTTATTGGTTAATCTCCTTCGCGGAAGAGGTGATGGCTACCACGGGTTTCTGCCCCAAGCCTCCCCCTTCCTCGAAGATTATACATAGCAATCAACGCCCCGCGTAAGGGCAGGAAGAAAGTAATATGAAACTCGGCATCCTGACAGCAGCAGTCGTCTCATCCACACTGGCAGCATCTGCAGCCACCAACGAAATCATCGTATCGGCCACACGGATAGAAACCCCCCTCGACCAAATGGCCTCTTCGGTGAGCGTCGCGACCAGCCAGGATATTGAGAACACAAAGGTCCGGATATTGCCGGAACTCCTTCAAATGATCCCGGGTGTCTCTGTATCGCGCTCCGGTGGTCCCGGTCAGCAGACCTCGGTCTACATCCGGGGTGCAAAACCGCAGCATGCCCTCATTATGGTTGACGGGGTTCGAATGAATGGACAGCTTGATCTTTCCGGTTACGATATGGCGAATCTTCAACTCCTCGACATTGAACGCATCGAGGTCTTGAAGGGGCCGCAGAGCCCGCTCTATGGATCGGATGCGATGGCGGGGGTCATCAACATCATAACTAAAAAAGGCAAAGGGAAACCCGCGCCTTACGTTGATGTCGAGGGCGGCTCATACGGTACGTGGCGTGTGGCTACGGGTGTAAGCGGCGGCGATGATTTGCTAAACTACAATGCGTCCGTTTCCCACTATGAACGCGAGGGCCAATCCGCTCTGAAAAATAATACCGAAAAGGATGGTACGCAAAACACCACCGTCGCTACCCGCCTTGGCACAAATCCCACAGACAACTCGGAAATCAACCTCATTGTCCGGTATATCGATGCCACTTCGGAATATGACGATGGATTTGGCACCAACCATGATCAATTTAAGTACGACTCGGAGCAGTTGATCACGCGGGCGGAAGGTGCGGCGCTTATATTAAATGAAACCCTCGAATCAAAACTCGGCGCGTCGTATCTGATGCTGAATCGCTATGAACATGGATTTTCGAGTACGTACGATGCCAACACCCTGTCCGCCGACTGGAACAACACGCTCTTTATCCATGATAGCCACACCGTGCTGTTTGGTTTCGACGGCTACTACGATGACTTCATGTTCGATGAAGGATTCGGCGCCACTGATGGCGACCTTAATAATATCGGAGCGTTCGGAACCTATCAGGCCTACCTTCTCCAGCCGTGGGTGCTCAACCTCGGCATCCGTCACGACGAACACAGCGAATTCAACGACGAGACCACCTATCAGGCATCAACTGCCTATACGGTTGACGCCACCCGGACCAAGCTAAAGGGCTCGTACGGCACCGGTTTCAAGGCACCGTCTTCCTACCAGCTCTTTGCCTCCTTCGGGAATCCCCTCCTCCTGCCGGAAACCAGCGTAGGCTGGGAGATCGGTATCGAGCAGCAGGTGCTTACCAATCGCCTCAGTATCGGCGCCACGGGTTTCCACACCGACTACGACAATCTGATCGACTATGACTTTACTACGTTCACCTTTCAGAATATTTCCGAGGCGGAAACTGACGGAGTCGAAGTGTATGCGATTGCCAACCTGCCTGCCAACATACGTCTGCGCGTGGGCTACACCTACCTCGACAACGACGACAAGTCTGGCGGCTCATTCACCTTTCGCCGACCACAACACCAGATCGACTCCGACCTGAACTACGCCGTCACAAAGAAGCTCAATCTTAATCTCTATGCCGGATTCATCGGTGAACGCGAGGATGTTGGCGGCACGATGGACCCGTACACCCTGGTAAATCTGGCCGCACGCTACCAGGTCACGAAAAACATCGAAATCTATGGTCGCGTGGAAAACCTTCTAGACGAGGATTATGAAACTGTTGCCGGCTATAACACGGATGATATTTCCGCTTACGTCGGCATAAAAGTAAGCTTGTAACGGCCGCCATCCCAGCCATTGAAGACATTCAGTGGCTGGAATCCTTTATTCCGCCCGCTTTAGTTCGACGCGCTGCCACTTGCGGACGGAATTAATCAAGAACACCTCATCGGCAGCTTTCAGATCATCGACTGAAATAATGGTTTCCTCGATCTCTCCGGCTTTCAGTAAATGTCCGCGGAAGGTCCCCGCCAGTAGGCCGCATTCAATCGGCGGTGTTATCAGCCGGCCATCTTTACGGATCACTACATTGGCAATCGTGCTTTCGGTCACATCGCCCCGCTCGTTCCACAGGATCACATCATCACAATTTGGGGCGTCAGCCTTGGCGTTTTCGTAGACATCCCGGTGAGTGGTTTTGTGGAAAAGAAAAACATTCTCTGAATCGATAGGCTTCGAAGCCAGCTTAATACGAAGCGGTGTAGGTTCGTTTCCCCGACCAGCGGGAGGAAACCGATCCCTGTCCGCACTGAACGCTTTCCTCCCTTCGGGCGGTGAAGCGTTGCTACACTGCAAAGGAAAAACCTGAACCTCAATATCTCCATCTCTGGAAACCAACAGCCGGATGCGATGTATCACACCTGCGCAGGTGTGATAATTTTCCTCCAAGGCCTGCAAAACTGCACATTGATCCAACGGAATATCAAAATAAGCCGCGCTCTTTCCCAGCCGCTGCATATGCTCATCGAACAGGAAGACACCGTCAACCGGCTCCCACAGCATGGTTTCCAGCAACTGAAACTCCGGCCGCGGCTGGGTCAGAACCCGCGCCTTCGTCAGCGTCTCTTCATATTCGGCTTCCGCGTTCGAATCCCAGACGATTCCCCCGCCAACGCCATATTCCAGCGTTCCGGCCGCATGATCGATCAGTGCGGTGCGGATCGCCACATTAAAGCAGGCCTCGCCCTGCGGTGTCATGAAGCCGATGCTTCCGGTGTAGATCTTACGCGGTAACGTTTCCAACCCCCGGATGATCTCCATCGTCTTCGCCTTCGGCGCACCGGTGATCGACGCGCACGGAAAGAGCGCCTTCATCACGTCAACTAAATTTGTAACACCAAGATCGCAAAGGCCGCCAAGAGGAACTTCTTCTTTGCTTTCTTCGCGGTCTTCTGTTTCCAATTTTCGTGTATTTTGTGCATTTCGTGGTTTCAGTTTCCCCTGCACCGTCGAGGTCATCTGCCAGACGGTTGAATATTTTTCCACGTCGTATCGGCTAATGGTCTCGACACTGCCCGGCTCAGCGACGCGGCCAATGTCGTTGCGAATCATATCAACGATCATGATGTTTTCCGCACGATCCTTCTCTGAGGTCCGCAGCGCCTCCGCCTGCTTCCAGTCCTCGGAAAAAGTACGGCCGCGCCGTGCCGTCCCTTTCATCGGGCGGGAAACAATCCGCCCGTCGTTCAGACTGAAGAACAGCTCCGGCGAAGCGGAGCAGATCGCAAAATCACCCGTATCGACAAAGGCGGCATAGTCCGTCTTTTGCGCCTTTACCAATTCATAGAAAAAGGCCCACGGATCCCCTGAGAACCCGGCCGTCAGCCGATAGGTATAGTTCACCTGATAGGTCGCCCCCTCGGCGATGCGCTCCTTGATCTCACCAATCGCGGCAACGAAATCCGCTTTTGAAACGGAGGGCTTCAATTCACCGACCTCAAAGGATGAGGTCGGAGCCTCTTCAATATCCTTCAACACATCGGGGGCGTGGAAAAGCCCGAGGCAGAGCAGTGGAAAGCCTTCAGGAGAGCGCGTCGTCAAAGCGGAATCAAATGCGGGTGCAGCCTCGTAGGAAATAAAACCGGCCACGAACAGCCCGGAGGCCTCCGCTTCGTGCAACAGCGGGAGAACCTCCTCAACCCGCTCCGCCAACAGCACTTTTTCCGGGCACTGGAAATGGAGCCACCGCCCCGCATGTTTGAGAACCACTTTCATCAGCCCTGCCTGTTCTTTTTGCGGCTGTGGTACAGACGTTCGGTGAAGCCACCTTCTTCAAGGAATCCGGTTTCTAGCGCCTTAAGCTGCTGATCGAGCAGATAGTTGGTTTGGTGGATCAGGCAGATGATGATGTTGGCGCAGGTTTCGGCACCTCGAGTCTCCAAATAGGACTTATAGGTCGAATATGACCTATCGTCCCTTTGCCCCAGCTTGCGCACATAGAGTGCTTCTTTGGAGTCTTTTGTCCAGAGTTTTAGTTCCCGCTGGCGAAGGAAATCCTCATAGTCGAGGAGTAATTCTTCCTGACTGGCGCGTGCCACACTCACGAGCTTAAGTTCCATTTTGCTGGAAGTGCCGGAGGCCTGCGACCCCTCGGCAATGTTCTGCCGTCCGGAGCGGGCGGCCTGAACCATCTGGTCGGTGGTGCGGGAGAAGCGATCCACGAAGCGCTCGCAGAATTTTACCGTTGCATCAAAGACGATCTCCGACATCTGGAACGACTTCAGCTCTCGATAGCCTCCGTGAGCCCGGATCGGATCGTTCTTGCCGTGCATAGGTGGCTCCTTTTAAAGAATAGGTCCTATAAGACTTATTGGACCTATATTCCGTGAAGAGTCGCTTTGAAGGGGTGAGCCAGATTTTGAAGTTCAACCGAAACAGCGCCTTTCACAATGAGTTTCTTTTCTGAAGAAACGACTCCAATTTTTTCAATTGGCAACCCCACGAAGAGCGCCTCGAGGTCGCCGGCCTTTTCGGGGGCGACGGAAACGAGGAAACGGCTGTTGGACTCGGAGAAGAGGGCCGTTGCGGAATCAACCCCCAACCCGCTCAGATCGATATCCGCGCCGAGCTGCCCACCGATTGCGATCAGCGCGAGGGCCACGGCGAGGCCGCCCTTGGACGGAGTGGTGGCCGATTTCAGCAGTCCGGCATCTGTAGCCTTATTCATGGCCGCGTATATCTCCAACGCCTTGTCTGCATCCACCGTCGGGACGGTTCCGCCATAGTTCATCGGAGTACCCTGCTCTTCTGCCAGCAGACGGTAGTAGGCCGACGCGCCAAGTTCGTCTTTAGTTTCCCCGATCACATAAATCACATCGCCCGCATCTTTCAGCGGCATAGTGACGGCTTTATTTACATCGTCAATCTGACCGATGGAGGAAACCAGCAGCGTTGGAGGAATCGAGATTTTCTTCCCCCCCCGTGTGGAGTCGTTCTTACAGGAGTCTTTACCCGAGACCGCTGGCGTCTTGTACGCAGTAGTTAAATCATAGAGTGCTTTGTTGGAGCGAACGAGCTGCGCCATTTTGTAGGCGCCGTCAGGCGTCTTTTCCGATTCGACCGGATCCGGCCAGCAATAGTTGTCGAGAATCGCAATGCGGTTCAGATCACCCCCGACGGCAATAACGCGGCGAACCGCTTCGTCGATGACGGAGGTGGTCATGTCGTAGGTGTCAATATCCGAGAACCAAGGGTTGATCCCTTCGGCCAGTACGGCACCGCGATCCTTGTCGTATTCCACGCGCATGACGGTGGCGTCGGATGGCACGTCCGAGTTCACGCCGACGTAGGGCTTCACAACGCTGAGGCCTTTCACCTCGCCGTCGTAGATGCGGCTCTTATATTCACGCGAACACAGGTTCAGGTCGCCCATCAGCTTCGTCAGAGTATCGGAATAGTCGGACTGCGCTTCAACGGCAGGAGCCGGAACAACCGGCTTCTTCCAGATGCCGGGCATGACGAGCGTAGGGCATCCGGTTTCATAGAGAAAGTCCATGTCGAGGCTGGCGATCACTTTGCCGTCCTGCTTGATGGTAAAGTAGCCGGAATCGTTGTACTTGCCCATGAAAGCCACATCGACGTCGCGCTGTTTTGCGAGTGCTTCGAACTGCTCGCGGCATTCGGGCTGCACGGCGAGGGTCATGCGCTCCTGTGCTTCGGACACCAAAACTTCCCAAGGCTGGAGCCCTTCATACTTCAGCGGAGCGCCGGCGAGTTCGCACTCGCAGCCGCCGGAATATTTACCCATCTCGCCGAACGAGCAGGAGATGCCACCCGCCCCGTTGTCGGTGATGCAGCGGAACAGACCTAGGTCTCGCGCTTCGAGCAGAAATTCGTAGAGCTTGCGCTGAGTCAACGGGTCACCAATCTGCACGGCCTGTGCCGGCGATTCGGTGCGGAGTTCTTCGGACGAGAAGGTTGCGCCGTGAATGCCGTCCTTGCCGATGCGGCCGCCGCACATGACGGTCCAGTCGCCCACTTCAATCTCTTTGCGCTCGGACGGGCCGCCGGTGACTTCTACCGGAATGGTGCCCATAGTGCCGCAGTAGACCAACGGTTTACCGAGGAAACGTTCGTCGAAACATTCGAAGCCGCGGCTGTATGGAATACCGGACTGGTTACCGCCATCGATTACACCTTCGTGTACCCCGTCGCGAATACGGCGCGGATGCATCAGGCCTTCAGGAATTTCTTTTTCGTAGAACGGCGAACCGAGGCAGTAGCCCCAGACGTTGGAAACGAGCGATGCGCCCATACCGGTGCCGAGCGGGTCGCGGTTCACGCCGACGATACCCGTCATGGAACCGCCGTACGGATCGAGTGCGGAGGGCGAGTTGTGGGTTTCCACTTTGTAAACGAGATGCAGGTCTTCGTTGAATTTCACAATGCCGGCATTGTCGGTGAAAACCGAGACGAGCCAGTCGATGGATTCCTCGATCTTCTTGGTGGAGGCCTTGACGTAGGATTTGTAGAGCGAGTTGATGGTTTCGGTTTCGCCGGTTTCTTCATCCCTGTACTCCACGGTGCCGGCAAAAATCTTGTGCGAACAGTGCTCCGACCAGGTCTGTGCAATACATTCGAGTTCAATATCGGTCGGCCATTCCGGCAGATTGAGTTCGACGCGATGCGCCTTGACGTCGTCACGCAGATAGTGGTTGCGAATGGTGTGCATCTCTTCCAGGGAGAGCGACAGAATACCCTCGGAGGAAATGCACATCAGCTCAGCATCATCGTCCGGCAGCTCGATCACGTTGACCTTGATTTCGGGATGGTCGTCGAAGATCGGGGCGGTCATATCGGGTTCAGCGGCGAGCCACTCTTCTCTGGAGAAAACATCGATCGTCTGGATAAGGGTGTTGGCCAGCAGGTCCTTGCCCAGGTGTTCGACTTCTTCGCGGGAGAGCTCGCCGGAGAGGAAATACTGGATAGAGGTGTAGACCTGTTCTTCCCATTCGAGGTCGCGGCCCACGACATCCTTCAGCGCACCACGGGCCGTACGGCCAACGTTATCGGTTACGCCGGGTTTAAATCCGATCTCCAGCAGCCAGTCAAAATCTTCAGGGGCCGGAAGCCGTCCTATGGCGGATTCGGCCACCACCGGATCAGCAAAGGTTTTCCGGACAATAGCCGCCTTGGCGGCATCGATATTGGCGGCGACTTTGTAGACGTCTCGCGTACGGCACTGCGCAATCGCCATCTTAAGCGCGCCTTCCGCGCGATGAATTACGCCGCGCCCGCGTGCGTCCGGCACGCCGTCCTTTAAACCGATTTCAATACGATAAATCATAGCTAAACTCCACCCGATTAGGCTTTTTTTATGTAAAACGGGCACAATAGCCGTAAAGCCTGATCGGTTAAACCCAGAACGTCGGGAAAATAAAAATCCCGCCGGTTCAGGCGGGATTTCACGACTTTCCAAAGATGCCCCAATGGCTATGGTGCCGGCACAGCCTGCGGTATACCATCGGGCATGGCCTGCGGAGCACCCATCTGCTGCTGTTGCATCTTCTGCATCTGCATCATCATGGCCATTTGGCCATATTTGGCGATCAGTTCGCCGGGGATATTCACGCTCCACATGACGCAGTTATCGGCCTTGAATCCGGCCGAAGTAATCGGGTCCACTCCCTGGAACAGAGCGGTCATCTGCTGCTTCATCGTGGCGGTTTGAGGTGAATCGGGCATCATGAGCGCCGCGAACGCCATGTAGTCGCCCATATCAAGATCGAAGTAATAGAAACCACCGGATGGATAGACGCTGCGCGCCTTGATCGGATCACCCTTCACCGCGGGATCTTTTATGCGCTTCATCAGCGCCTCCATTCCGCCGGGACCGGAATAGTACATCAACCCATCGGCAATCGCGATTTCGTAGGTCATGTTTTCAAGTCCCATCTGTTCCATCTGCTCACGGGTTTCAGGAGGCATGGTTTCGATCTTCATGTTCATCGTAAACTCATGAATTTTTACACCATCGGCCTCACGGACATTTTCTTTGAATAGCATGCTCATCGGGATGCCCATGCTTTCATACAACTTGAAAAACGGTGCCATATCCTTTTCCATGCCTCTCAGCATGTCCAGCGCCGCGGCCTCATCCTGAACTTCCATCACAAAGGAAACATCCATTTTCCCATCCGCCCCGAAGATGACCTGTTCGCAGCCGGTTCCTCCGTAGACCTTGAACCATTTAGTCATATTTGCGACAAGTGCCGCCGAGTCAACATCCTCTATATTCATCTCCTTGATCAGCTTTTCGGCCTCTACTGCCACGAACTCGGCCACCGCCTCGGAGTTTGAGATGTGGAAATCGAAGAACATTGTACCGCTCTCAAAAATACCGGAATGGATGTCTCTGTTTTCCTTGTGAAGCTTCGGAGCATTAACGACTTTCGCGAGGCCGGTCCCATTCTTAGGTACGAATGTTTCACTGATCTGAATTGCTCACTATTTCACTGCATACAAATTTTCCGGCTTAGCTTCGGCTTGTTTTTGAATGTTCTCTCGTTTATCTTGTCACACCTTGGAAGATGAGGAAAACCCCATGAATAAACCATCTATTTTTATCATTGCCGCTCTGTTATCCAGCATCGCGTGGGCGCAAACCAATGTACCCGCCGCTGCTACCAACGCACCGGCAGCGCCGAAAACCATTTCCATACAGGAAATGCTTGTTATCGGGCACTCCAGTATGAAGCTCCACTCGCTGGCCATGATAACTCAGGGAAAGGCTCAGGGAGGGGTGGACGAAAGTTTCCTGCCGGGCTTCAACGTGTGTTCCGAAGATTCTGCCGTACCCGTGCGAAGCGTCACGGCGCGACTGCTTGGACAGCATTTTGTCGAGGGGAAGAAAACTCCGAACCCCGAAGCCATGGTCCTGCTGATCAAACTGGCAAAGGATGAGTCCTCTGATGTGCGCTACAGTGCCGTCTACCACGGTCTCACCCAGGTCCAGAACAAGTCCCCTGAAATCGTGGAGCTGCTCATCGATGTCGCCGCCACCGACCGCGAACAGCGACTTTACGGACGTATTTCCCAGTCCCTGGAAAATGATCGGGAAGAAGCCGCACGAATACTGGACGGGAAACTGCAGACGGGTAACTCCATCGCCATCTACGAAATCTATGAAGATCTGGCCGGAAAGAAACCGGCCGATACCGACAAATATCTCGATATGCCATCGAGCCGCCCGAAGATGTTCATCTTCAAGGGTGACGGTAAGAACGCCGAGGCATTCAAGACCGACCTGGAAGCCGAATTGAGTGCTTTAGGGATTGAGAACTCTGATCTGTTCATTTCCGGTGTTGGCGAAAACTATGTGCTCCTGCTTAAAACCTATATCACCAAGGATCGCATCGCCGTGGAAAATACCCTCGGCAATCACGAAAAGTTTACGATCACACAGAAAATGTGGCTCACCCCCGAGCTCGAAATTCAGATCGACGGCATGCGGGGGGAATAGGCTTTAGGCCGGATTGGGCTATAGACCTGAGGCATGAGACTTGAGACAAGCTGCAGGCTCTCGGCTCCAAGCTCCCGGCTACAGGCTCCAAGCTCCCGGCTCCAAGCTACTACTGCTCTTCCTGAACAAATCTTGCCTGCAAAGAACCACTCTCACTACGCAGCTCCAACGCTTTTCCGTCGATACGGTATTTGGAGACCCGCTCCAGAGCCTGAAGATAATTCGACTCCTGTTCCATTATGCCTTCAGGCCTGTTGGAGATTTTACGGGTTTGCCCGACAGGGCCGATCTTCAACATTTCGCCGTCGTCTTCATATTTTCCTGAGTAGTCATTGCACCCGGCGTTTCCGGAAACCGTCCCGTCAGCATCGAACTCTGCCGTGACTTCGGTGCCGGCCAGCATACTAACCACCCCGCCCTTGCCGTTGTTAACTCCCGTCGCCTTCCAGACATTGGAAGTAAGACCGGGTTCGATGGCAGGCGTCAGCGTCAAGACCACCTTGCCATCACCCGTTCTTAAACGCAGTTCTTCACCCACGATTAAATAGTCGACGCTATCCTGCAGGAGTTTCAGAAACTGATTTTCCTGAGCCATCACTTCGGGGGTGCCCATCATCATGGTGGAACCGGTTGCGGAGATCCGGATAGACGCTCCATCCACTTCGCAGCCCCCGAAAAACCGGTTAGCGCCGGCATTGCCGGTCACTTTTCCATCAGCAATTTTCATGTTCACTATGGATTTATCAACACACGGATCCATCGTTCCGCTTACAGAAAGGCAGGAAGAAAGCGCCCAGGCCGTGCTGTCGATAGCAAGTCCTGCCGGCTTTTTTGAAACCACTTCAACCAGTTCATAGACATATTTCGATGCGTCCGCCGGCACGTTGTCACGCTCGGTCACCGCAACGTTCAACTCGTATTCAAAACCGGGAACATAATCGAAGCCCTTGATCGGGCTGTAGAACATTTGATACTCCGAATCAGGTGCCTGCTTGACCATCAAGCAGGGCATCGGCCCCACGCCAACACCCTCTTTCATGGCCGGTCCCACATGGAAGGTTTTAACATGATCCACCACGGGAGCTTTCGATTGGCAAGCCGCCATCAGGATCAACGAGCAGACACAAGCAACGACACCTACTGTATTCTTCAGGTTCACTTCGACCTCCTTTACGGTTTTGGAAAGTAAGGTACTAATATCGCCGTCCGCCGCCGGGGCGGCCCTGGCGACCACTTCGCTGACGGGGGCCACCCTGTCGGCCGCCCCCTTGAGGCGTTGCGGAGCGAACGCTGACCTTCCGGCCGTCGAGTCGCACATTATTCATGCCTTCGCGCACGGCATCGGCGGACTCCTTCTTGACATCGAAAAAAGATTGGTCGTGACCGAGGGAAATCTCACCCACCTGATTCGACTTGATGCCGCAGTTTTCGCAGATAATGCGGACAATGGCTCCGGCATTGATCTTGTTGGCCCGTCCCATATTGATGGAAAAGCGCTTGAAGTCGGCGGACTCGGTCCGTGGTCGACTGTTTCGATTGTCGGAACGCCGGCCCTGGGACTTAGCGTCGTTCGATCTGGGCGTCACATTGATGTCGCTTGCATGGCGGTAGTATTCGAGGAAGTGGTTGAATTCGACCGAAACAAATCGCTTGATAATCTCCTTCTTATCGAGATGGCAGAGCGCTTCGTAGGCCGGCGGTAGATAGTCCTTGATCTCCTCCTCGTTGATCGGGGAGTCGATGACTTTATTCAACAGGGCAATCATCTGGTTTTCACAGATGGCTTTTCCGTCCGGAACCTTTTCGAGGCTTATTTTAATATTATTGCGGCGCTCTAAATCGACGATGCGTCGGCGCTCGTGCATATTGATCAGTGCGATGGATACACCGGATTTTCCGGCACGGGCCGTACGGCCGCTGCGGTGTGTGTACGCTGCAATTTCATCGGAAAGTTTGTAGTGAATGACGTGCGTAATGTCGTCAACATCAAGGCCGCGCGCGGCGACATCGGTCGCCACCAGGATGGAAATCGTCTTCTGGCGGAACTTGCGCATGACCGCATCACGCTGCGCCTGGGAAAGATCACCGTGAAGCGATTCAGCCTGGTAGCCGTCCTGCATCAGCTTTTCGGCCACCTGCTGGGTTTCGGCACGGGTGCGGCAAAAGACGAGTCCGTAGATTTCGGGCAGGAAATCGAGAATACGCTTCAACGCCTGATAACGATCCTTTTCATGCACCATGAAGCAGAGGTGCTCAATGTTTGCAGCCGATTCGTTGCGGCCGCCGACGGACACCTCGACCGGATCATGCTGGTAGTTCTTCGCGATGCGCGTAACGCCCTTGTCCATCGTGGCGGAAAAGAGCCAGGTTACGCGTTGTTCCGGCATACGGCTGAGAATTTTATCGAGCTCTTCCTTGAAGCCCATGTTGAGCATTTCATCGGCTTCGTCGAGTACGACGGCCGAAACTTGATCCGGCTTAACCGCCTTGCGCTCGATAAGGTCGAGCAGGCGGCCGGGCGTGGCAACAATGATCTGTGCCCCGCGTTTCAACTCGCGGATCTGGGTCATGATCGGAGACCCGCCATATACCGCCACAACGTGCAGACTCTGGCGATGCTTCGAATAGTTCTTTAAGTCGCTGGTAATCTGCAGGCACAGTTCGCGGGTCGGGCAGAGGATAATCCCCTGCGGGAAGGTGGCATCGGGATCGACACGTTCCAGCAGCGGAAGACCGAATGCGGCCGTCTTGCCGGTACCGGTCGAAGCCAGCCCGATAAAATCGCGCTCGCCTTCCAACAGAATTGGAATAGCCTGCTCCTGGATCGGGGTGGGTGTTTCAAAGCCCAGGGCCTGGACGGATTTAAGCGTATCGGGACTCAGCCCCATTTCGTCAAATTTCATAACGGGTCTCTCTTATAGGTTGGTCAGGGCACTCATCCCGCGCCCATCGCAAGAGTTTGACCCCGAATTTAAAACCGAATTGATCGGTTTCGTAAAAACGAACGGGCATGTATACGCGCATTCAGCGTAGATGCAACCTATTAAAACAATAAAGCCCGCTCGGCGAGAGGGCTTTAGCAACACGATGTCTGTCGAGTTTGGCTGAGGGGCAAGGCGCGACTTATCCGCCAATACCAAGCGCAACACGAATTTCATGTCGGCAGCTTTTCATTGCATCAATAGCCAATCCGGTTGACACACCGGCATGATTAATCCGGCATATATTCTATGAACCAGTTTTTACAGAAGGCCGCAAAGTACGCAAAGTCTGGTTTCCTGTTGTCCTTAGCGTTCTTTGCGACCTTCTGTTAAATAAAATATTTACTGACTGAGGTAGTTGGTGCGCCAACCGGATAGGCATGGTAGCATCGTAGTTCGGAGACCTTCGGGCGCGATATTCGCGAAGGGCCGTCGTGCAGTCCCCCTCGGCCTTGGTCACCCACTCCTTAACCAGCGCGCTCATACAAAACCTGTCCATCGTTCATAATGGTTTTGAGAAAGAAGTCGTTTTGCCGGAGCCGTTGCTGGATCTCTCTCGGATTTTTGACCACTAGATCCAGCGGAAAGGTGCGCTTAATTGCCTTACGAATTACCAGAGCTTGCTGAAGGGAGGATTGCGTATGGTTCATTTCAACAAACAGATCAACATCGCTGTCGGCAGTAGCCTTGCCCTCGGCATAGGAGCCAAACAAAATAATGCGCTCCGGCTGGAATTGCCGCACCACTTCGTTGGCATATTCAATGATGTCGCTTCGCTGAACCATGGGAACAAGTTAGAGTGAGAGTGATAGGAAATCGCTTTTCAGGCGATTGGGGCACTCGCCCCGAAAGGTCGTTCTGGAAAGTGGTTTCATGGTGAAAGGTGTAGTGGAAGGCGGGGGTTTTGTCAAGGTTGCGCACCTGCCTCTCCGGGGCATGCCCCGGAGAGGCAGGTGCGCTGACCAACAGGGCAAAAGAGGCCCATTTTAGGCAAACCTCCCCTAT
>JAUVCG010000017.1 GCA_030595785.1 Kiritimatiellales bacterium
CGCTGCTGAAAGATAACGGTTACCACACGGCCTATATCGGAAAATGGCACATGGGCTGGGATTGGCATAAAACAGGTGATGAAGGCGCGGGCAAGGGTCTGGGAAAAATTACGCCGGTGGACTATTCCAAACCGATTCAAAACGGTCCGAAAGAAAACGGATTCATCTATTCCTACGGCCATTGCGGATCGCTCGATATGCCTCCCTATGTCTATGTGGAAAACGGCATGCCCACCGCGTTGCCGGATCGCGAAACCGTCGCCCATAAGAGCGAAGTGAAAAATGGCTGGTGGCGCAAGGGGCCGACCGCGCCCGATTTTGATCATTGGGATGTGCTGCCCAACTTTACGCGCCGCGCCGTGAACTATGTTGAAGAGCAGGCCAAGACCGATAAACCCTTCTTCCTCTATCTGCCGTATTCCTCGCCGCACACGCCCGTGCTGCCGACGGCGGAATACAAGGGCAAGAGCGGAATCGACAGCGCCTATGCCGATTTCACCATGATGAACGACGCCTGTATTGGACAGGTGATGACGGCGGTCGAAAAGGCCGGCATTGCCGACAACACCATCATCATTGTCACCAGCGACAACGGCTGTTCGCCCGAGGCCGATTTTGACGAGCTCAAGGCGCAGGGGCACAATCCAAGTTCAATTTATCGCGGCCACAAGGCCGACATTTTCGAGGGCGGCCACCGCGTTCCGTTCATCGTGCGCTGGCCGGCGAAGGTCAAGGCCGGTTCGGTCTGTGCCGACACCACCTGCTTGACCGACCTGTTGGCCACCTGTGCCGACATTGTCGGCGCAAAGCTGCCGGCCGATGCCGGCGAGGATTCGGTCAGCATGCTGCCCAATCTGCTGGGCCGAGCTAAGAAGCCACTTCGCGAGGCGACCATCCATCATTCCATTAACGGAACCTTTGCCATCCGGCAGGGTCAGTGGAAGCTAATCGATGCCCCGCATTCCGGCGGCTGGAGCACTCCGCGCCCGGGGAAGGACAAAGAGCTGTACAAGGACCTTCCTGCGGTTCAGCTGTTCGATATGGAAGCCGATCCCGGCGAAACCAACAATGTACAGGACCAGCATCCGGAAACCGTCGAACGGTTAAAGGCGCTGTTGCAAAAATATAAAAACGACGGGCGCAGTACGCCTGCAAACTAGAAAAGGAATTGCCATGAAATATGTATTAATTGCAGCCATGCTGCTTCCAATGCTTGGAAGCGCAGTGGACCAGGAAACGCTTCTCGCCGGTGACATCTATCTGGAGCCGGAATTTGCACCAGGTGCCAAGGCGCCGAAATTCTATGAAGAATCGATGAAGACGCGCGACGAACGCATCCAATGGTGGGTCGATGGCCGCTTCGGTTGCTTTATCCACTGGGGGGTTTATGCGCAGCTCGGCGGCGTGTGGCAGGGCGAAAAGGTGCATGGCTATTCCGAGCATATTCAGCGCAAGTGCAAGATCGACCAGGCCACCTACGCCTCCGAAGTCGCCGCAAAGTTCAACCCGGTCGATTTCGATGCCGAGGAATGGGTCAAGTTGATCAAGGCGGCCGGTATGCGCTATTTGGTCATCACTGCCAAGCACCACGACGGCTTCGCCATGTATGATTCGGACGTTTCGGACTGGAACATCATGAAGGCCACCCCGTTCGGGCGCGATCCGATGGCGGAACTTAAGGCGGCCTGCGTCAAGCATGGCATCAAGTTTGGTTTCTACTATTCGCATGCATTTGACTGGGGCGAAAAGGACGGTCCCGGCAACGACTGGGAATTCAACAATCCCGGCGGAGACAAGCTGATCGGCGGCAAGCAGTGGTGGGACGATCCGGTGATGGGCAAGGAACTTCCGCGCATCCGCGAAAACTACGTGAATAAGAAGTCGATTCCGCAGGTGGTCGAGTTGCTGAAAAAATATGATCCCGATATCATGTGGTTCGACACACCGCACAAGCTGCCGAACTCCGAGTTGTGGCGTATCTTCAAGGCGCTGCGCGAGACTGACTCGGATGTGGTCGTGAACGGTCGTTTTATCTATGGATTCGGCGACTACACGACGACGTGCGACAAGCCGGCGCAGATTAAGCCGACTTCGGAAAAGTACTGGGAAGCTATCCCGACCACTAACGAGTCCTACGGCTACCATTCTCAGGACAAGAGCCACAAGCCGGCGTCCGAGCTGATCCAGCTGTTGATCAAGTCGGTAGCTCGCGGCGGCAATATTCTGATGAACCTCGGCCCGCGTGCCGATGGCCGGATCGACGATCCCGACGTCAATATCCTGAAAGGATTCGCCGATTGGATGGCGGTTGCGTCCGAGTCGATCCACAGTGCCGGTAAGTCCGGCCTGCCGGTACAGGCGTGGGGCGAATCGACCGGCAAGGGCAACACGGTCTATCTTCAGGTTTTTGATTGGCCAAAGAATGGCAAATTGCGCATCGGTGGCCTGAAAAGCGATCCTGCTTCCATGCGCATTCTCGGCGCGGATAAAGCGCGGGTTTCCTTGAAACGACTCGATGAAAATACGCTGGAACTTACTGTTCCCGCGGAGCCGGTTTCAGAAGCATCAACGGTTGTTGCTCTCAAGTTCAAAGGCGATATACAGACTTCGGAAGCGCGTCTGCTTGATCCGGTTGCGATCAATACGCTGAATGTGTTCGACGGCAAGGTTGACGGCTCTAAGCTGAAATATGAAAACGGTGCGCGCGGCTATAAGGCCGACAACCACCGCGATTGCCTCAAGGGCTGGATAAAATCCGACGACACGGTTAGCTGGAACCTGTATGTTCGCGAGGCAGGGGAATATGAAGTGATCGCCAGCTATCACGGATTGAAGGAAGGTGCCAACATCAAGGTTAAGCTGGGCACCGTCGCGGTTTCTGGTAAAACAACGACGGGCTCGGATGTGAAACAATCATTGGGTACGTTTAAGGTGGTTGCCGGCAACAACAAGCTGGTCTGGCGCATAACGGATACCGATGGCGTGGAACGTTTCCGCCCACAGGCACTCATTTTGAAACCATATAAATAGGAAAAATCATGAAACGACATATATTGATGAAAACGACGCTGCTTGGTGCACTGTTGCTTTGCGGCGGATTTGCGGCCGCCGAGGAAAAACCGAATATTCTGTTCCTCTTTGCGGATGACCACAGCTACGAAGCGATCCGGGCCTTCGGCCATCTCGATATCGATACGCCCAACCTCGATAAGCTGGTTGAGCGCGGCGCGAACTTTACGCATGCCTATAACATGGGCGCGTGGCACGGCGCGGTCTGTGTGGCCAGCCGCACTATGCTGACTACCGGTCGCTCGGTCTGGAATGCGGGCATGCTGGAGCAGAACATTGGCCGAGAGGTCGAGCAGGGTCATATGTGGGCGCAGCAGATGAAAAGTGCCGGCTACAAAACCTACTTTACCGGCAAGTGGCATGTGAAAGTCAAACCCGAGGATTACTTTGATGTGGCCAAGGGTCGCCGCGACGGCATGCTTCCTACAACCCCTATGAACGGTGCGGGTTACAACCGGCCTAAGGACGAAGCCGACTATGAAGCCGGGTGGAAACCCTGGGACACGACCCAAAAGGGCTACTGGGACAAGGATGGAAAACATGCTAGCGAACTCGTTGGCGATTATGGAGTGGAGTTCCTGGAGCAGGCGGCCAAAGAGGATGATCCGTTCTACATGCACATTGCCTTTAACGCACCGCACGATCCGCGGCAGGCGCCGAAGGAATATGTGGATATGTATCCGCTCGAGCGCATCAAGATCCCCGAAAATTATCTGACCGAATATCCCTATAAGGACGACATCGGCTGCAGTAAGGGATTGCGTGATGAGGCGCTGGCTCCGTTCCCGCGCACGGAATATGCGGTGAAGGTCAACCGTCAGGAATATTTCGCGATCATCACCCACATGGATCACCAGATCGGCCGCATCCTCGATGCGCTCGAAAAGAGCGGCAAGGCCGACAATACCTACATCTTCTTCACGGCCGATCACGGGCTGGCCTGCGGTCGCCATGGGCTGATTGGTAAGCAGAACATGTATGAGCACAGTGCGCGCGCGCCGTTCCTGGCTGTTGGGCCGGGTATCAAAGCCGGATCGAAAGTCGAGACACCGATCTACCTGCAGGATGTGATGCCGACCACGCTGGAACTGGCCGGAACCCCGGTTCCCGACTATGTGGAATTCAAGAGTCTGCTACCTCTGCTGAAGGGCGAAAAGAAACATTATCCCGCCATTTATAGCTCGTACCAGAATCAGCAACGCATGGTCTCCAAGGATGGCTGGAAGCTGATCTATTACCCTTCGATCCGGAAGACGCGGCTATACAACCTCAAAGCCGATCCATTCGAAAAGAACGATCTGGCCGGAAACCCGGAATATGCAAGCAAGATCGCCGAGCTGGAAACGGCCATGGCCCAGTTGCGCACGCAGTTTAACGATCCTCTGGACTTTGATGATCCAAAGACGTCCTGGAATGCCTATCGCGAGGCGGCCGGTATGAACAAGAAGAAGACAAAAAAGAAAACACACTAGGCTTTTCTCGGCTGGGAAGCGCGGAAGAAAGGGGCATGCCATGAATAGGCGAAATGTGCTGGGGGGAATGGTGGCAGCGGGTTCGCTTGCCACGCTGAAAGCAAGGGCGGACAAGCAGCGACCCAATATTCTGTTCATCGTTGCCGACGACGTATCGCATACCAGCCTGGGGGCGTATGGATGTTCCTACATCAAAACCCCGAATCTTGACCGGTTGGCGCGCGAGGGCGCGCGGTTCGAAAATGCATTTTGCTGCAATCCCAAGTGCGCCCCGGCGCGCGCCAGCCTGGTGACGGGACGCTATAGCTGGCAGCTGGAAGAGGCCGCCAACCACTGGCCGCACTTTCCCGAAAAATTCAAGTTCTACCCGCACCTGCTGCGCGATACCGGCTACCACACCGGCTCCACCGGTAAAGGCTGGAGCCCCGGAACCTATTCAACCGAACACAATCCCGCCGGGCAGGAATACAAAAAGAAATTCATCAAGCCGCCCTTCAAGGCGATCAGCAACACCGACTATGTCGGCAACTTCGATTTCTTTCTCAAGGAGCGCGGGGAGGGGCAGCCTTTTTGCTTCTGGCTCGGCACCCGCGAGGCGCACCGCGGCTTCGAAAAAGATGCCTGGAAAAAGGCCGGGCGCAAGCTGGAGGATGCGGTGGTGCCGCCGTACTGGCCCGATACGCCCGCCGTGCGCGGTGACCTGCTCGACTATGCCAACGAGGTGGAATGGATCGATCAGCAGGTGGGCCGGGCTTTCCAAACATTGGAAAAGAAGGGGCTGCTCGACAACACGCTGATTATTTTCACGAGCGACCACGGCATGGCGTTCCCGCGTGTCAAGGGGCAGGTCTTTGAGGACGGCATCCACGTTCCGCTCATCGCCTGGTGGAAGGGCGTCATCCAGCCCGGTCGCGTGGTCGAGGATTTTATCAACTTTCCCGATGTGGCTCCCACGTTCATGGAGGTTGCCGGCGAAAAGCCGCATCCGCAGATGACGGGTAAAAGCTTCCTGGATCTGTTGCATTCGCCTGAATCGGGGCAGATCGATCCGTCGCGCACCTATGCGCTGGTCGGCAAGGAGCGGCACGACATCGGCCGTGCTAACGATGACGGAACCGATCTCGGCTTTCCTGTGCGCGGCATCCGCACCAGGGATTTCCTCTATGTGCACAACTACAAGCCGGAGCGTTGGCCGGCCGGGAATCCGGAGTATGGTCTAAAAAACTGCGACGGAGGTCCGACCAAAAATGTCATCACCAAGCTAAAGCCCGGTACGGAGGATTATCGTTTCTACGAACTCAATTTCGGCAAACGACCGCAGCAGGCGCTGTATGCAATCGGCAAGGATCCCGCCTGCATGAACAATCTGGCGGGGAATCCCGAATATGCCGGAACCATGAAGCGACTTTACGAAAAAATGGAATCCTCGCTGGAGGAACAGAACGACCCGCGCGTGCTTGGACAAGGCGATCTTTTCGACCAGTACCCCTACATGGGCAAGCCCTTTAAATATGGGAAATAGGCGATGACGAAGCGCCAGTAAGGGATAAAAACATGAGATGGGGAATAGGCATGCGTGCGTTAATGAAGAAAATCGTGTGGTTGGCAGTGGTGGTTGGAACGTTGGGCATGGCGTCCGCAAAAACACAGCAACCCAACATCGTTATTATCTTTGCGGATGACATGGGCTACACAGATGTGGGTTGTTTCGGCGCAAAAAAAGGGAAGACGCCGAACCTCGACCAGTTGGCGCAGCAGGGAATGAAGTTCACCAACTTCCATGTGGCGCAGGCCGTCTGTTCCGCCTCGCGCGCGGCGTTGCTTACAGGATGCTATCCGCAGCGCGTGGGCATCAAGGGCGCGCTTAGTCCCGCGTCGAAAAACGGGATGCCTGCTGAAGTGACCACGCTGGCTGAAATGCTCAAGGAGCAGGGGTATGCCACGGGTATCGTGGGCAAGTGGCACCTTGGTTGTTTGCCGGAGTTTTTGCCGGTAAACCATGGATTTGACGAGTGGCTGGGGCTTCCGTATTCCAATGACTACTGGCCGGTGGACTATGATGGCACGCCGGTGCCGGGCGGCCACCGCAAAAAGAAATGGCCGCCGCTGCCGTTCTACGACGGGCTTGAGCAGGTCGATACCATCGAGACGCTGCAGGATCAGGATATGCTGACCACCCGCTACACGGAACGGGCGGTCGACTTTTTGAGGCGCAGCAAGGACCAGCCGTTCTTTCTCTATTTAGCGCACTCGATGCCGCACGTGCCGCTGGGGGTTTCCGATAAGTTCCGGGGCAAGAGCGGAGAGGGGCTCTATGGCGATATGATGATGGAGTTCGACGGGTCGGTCGGCGAAGTAATGAAGACGCTCAGGGAGATCGGTGCCGATGAAAACACGCTGGTGATCTTTACGAGCGACAACGGGCCGTGGTTGAACTATGGCAACCACAGTGGGACCTGCGATGGTTTGCGCGAGGGCAAGGGCACAGCCTTTGAAGGCGGCAAGCGCGTCCCGTGCATCATGCGCTGGCCGGGTACGATCCCGGAAGGAACCGTGTGCACAAAATTCGCGGCGACGATCGACCTTTTTCCAACCCTTGGAAAATACGCGGGCGGGAAGCTGCCGGAGAACCGGATCGATGGCGTGGATATTTCCGCGCTGCTCGAAGGTGATCTGAATGCCAATCCGCGGACGGAGTTTTGGTACTACTATGGCGTGCCGCTTTGCGGGGTGACGGATGGTCGCTGGAAACTTGTTTTTGCGCATGGGCACCGGTCGTATTTGGGTGTGGAGCCGGGCGAGGATGGCCATCCGGGGCCCTATGCAAAGGGGAAGGCGTCGAAGGCATTGTACGACATGGAAAACGATCCTGGAGAGCAGGTTGATCTGCAAGGGCAGCATCCGGAGATTGTCCAGCGATTGGAAATGATGGCAACACGCGCCCGTGCCGATCTGGGTGATGCGAAGAAGGGTATGAAGAAATGAAACAGTTCAGTTTAATTGCGGCGATGCTTCTGGTTCAAGTGGTCGAGGGCGGGGCGTTCAAGCGGTATTCGGAGGAACCGACCGATAATCCGCTCAAGGCGGTAATGGGCCAGCCGAAAGCTGATGGTGGTTTTATGCGCGAAGGGTTCCATTTATGGGATCCCTCCATCATCAAGGTGGGCGACACCTATCACATGTTTGCATCCTGCTGGCCGGACGATGATTTCCAGAAGTGGAAGCAAAGCTATGTGGTGCGTGCAACCTCGAAGAACCTGCTCGGGCCCTATACCTATGTCGAGGATGTGTTGCTTCCAAGGCCTGGAAAATATTTCGATAGCCAGGGCTGCCACAATCCCAAGATCACGTTCCATGACGGGAAGTTTTATCTCTACCACCTTGGAATTTCATCATGGAAGAGCGGGGTGGCGGTGAGCGACTCTGTCGAGGGCCCATGGGAGCGGCGCGATGACTGGTGCATCCCAGCGAATAATCCGGCCATGTGGATCCATGCGGACGGTTCGGTCTACGGCGTCGGCAAGGTCAAGGTGCCGAATCCAAAATATGAGAAGGGGAGCAAGGAGTTCCATCACCAGTTTCATTATCTGCAGGCGATCAAGGCCGACAACATCTTCGGCCCTTACACCCGCCTGCATGAGAAGGGCGAAAACGCGCTTCCGGAAAATTTTGAGAACGAGGATCCCTGCATCTGGTACGACGGAGGCCGCTACCATGTGATGGTGACCGACCTGCACGGTTATGCCACCGGCCTCAAGCGCGGCTTCACCTATTACACTTCAAAGGACGGCTTGAAGTATGAGCTGGTATCGAAAGATCCGCTTTTTTCCATGAACCACCCGATCCGTTTCGATGACGACAGCGAATTTAAGTTTGCCCGCATCGAACGTCCCAACGTGGTGCTCAACGAAAAGGGCGACGTCATCGCCGTGCTGGCGGCCTGTCTGCCGCACAAGCATGCGGAGGGCTCGCGTATCCTCGTCTTCCCCGTAAACAACTATTCGGGCAGATAGAAACAACGTGATGAAAGGCATTTATAAAATACTGATGAGAGCTTTGCTTCTTCCGTTGTTCGGTATGGTGGGAAGCTAGACATATAAAAGGGGATAAAGAATGATTGGGATGAAAACGTGCAACATCGTAATTCTGGCGATATTGGTTATGGGAGGTGCGCGAGCTGAAGTGGAGTCCACCAGCACTGGTATGGCGGGCGATGTTGAATATGACGTGGGGAATTGGCCCGCGTTTATCAACAATAAGGAATTCAACGAAATGGGGAATCATCGCGCGGTGATTCGGGTGGACAAGGCTGCTCCGGCTGTTGCGGTTCATATCCCGTGGAGACGGCGTGACGACGTGCCGGAAAAGAAGGATATTGTTGTGGTATCCGCAAAGGATGGGCAGCGGGTGGAGAATCGGCTCGCGCTCCAGGTTTCCCGCGAATCCGGCGATCTGATTTTCGAGCCGATTTCGGGAGCGGGAACCTATTATGCCTATTATTTCCCGCTCATCGTTCCCGATACGTTCCATAAAAAAGGCTTCAATGTGGATCTTCATTTTCCTCTGACGCGCTATCGTCCGCCGAAAAATACGGCATCTGAAAAATGGGTTGAGGACTATGGTAAAAATCCTAGCAAGCTTCCCCAGGCTCGTCTGGAACGAATAGAGTCCCGTAGTGCGTTCGACAGCTTTTACCCGATGGAAGTAATTGCGACTCAGGCTGAAGTTGAAAAATTGAAAGGCACGTCTGCGGGAAGCGCGATGGTTCTGTTTCCCGAAAGCCGCCGGTTTCCGATTCGTATGACCGAGGATCTGCCATACCGGTGGATTGAGGCAGGTCCTTCAAAACAGTTCGAAGGCGAGGCCTGCCAAAATGAATATTTCACGTTTCAGGTTGGCGTCTATGCGTTGAAGGCTGTGTCCGGTTTGACCTCGTCATTCTCCGATTTGGTTGGCCAAGAAGGAAACGTGATTCCAGCGACTGCGTTGACGTGTTTCAACAATGGCGGATCGGACTGGCTGGGGCGTGCCTTTTCCAAAACCGTGGATGTTCCGGCTTTCCGCGTACAGTCGCTGTGGTACGGCGTTGATATCGTTGATGGGATTGCGCCGGGAACCTATCGGGGCAAGGTGACCCTCTCCGCGCAGGGCGGTTTGAAGGAAGAGGTCGATCTGACCATCCACGTTGGAACCGAACGTCTCGCCGATCGGGGCGATGCGGAGATATGGCGACACTCCAGATTGCGCTGGTTGAATTCAGAAATCGGTCTGGATGCCGATCTCGTCGCGCCGTTCACTCCGGTTGAATATCAGGATCAGACCATCTCTATTCTCGGCCGTTCCATTGCTTTAAACGATCTGGGGATGCCCACGAGCGTAAAGAGCTTTATTGATTTGTCCGAGATCAAAAAGGAGGGGCGCGAGGTGTTGGCTTCGCCGATTCGGTTCGAAGCGCACATTGGCGACGAAGCGCTCGTGTTTGAATCCGACGGACTCCAAAAGAAAAATCAGACGGCGGGCAAACTCGATCTAAGCGCCGCTGGCGAGTGGCAGGGCGGAACGTGGGGAACGGATGTTTCGGTGGAAATGGATGGATACATGCGTTACCGCATCACGCTCAAGGCCGATCAGGATACCATCTTGACCAGCGCGAAACTGGTGATTCCTATGCTTGAAGATGTGGCGCGCTATTCCAAGCTTTCAAGGGAAAAAGGCGGAACCCGATCCGCCGGAACGAAGAAGGCCTCGTTGAACAAGGGCTTGTTTTATAATTTCGCATGGTTGGGCGACTACAACGCGGGCATCGCGTGTCGCCCGAAAAATGATGACGACGAGTGGAACGGGGATAACAAGACCAAGAGTAAAACGCCTGTCGCGAAGGTTTGGGGAAATCATGGAACCGGTGAATACCGAATCGAGGAAGTCGACGGTGTCGTTTCCCTCGTAGTGGATTCGGGGAACCACACGCTGAAAAAAGGCGAAGAGATACGTTTCAACTTCGCCCTATTCGCCACGCCGTTCAAACCAGTTCGCGCCGATCATTGGGATTTCCGCTATTACCACACGGTGCATGGAAGCACGCCGAAGCTGGAGAAAGCTGTGGCCGGGGGGGCGAAATTCATCAATGCCCACCACGGCACCATCCAGAACCCGAACATCAACTATCCGTTTCTGAATCCCGAAGCGCTTCGCGAAACGACCCAGGCCGCCCGCGAGTTCGGCATTGGGCAAAAGATTTACTACACGGTTCGGGAGTTGAGCGTCTATGCCACGGAACTCTGGGCGTTGCGTAGTCTGGGCGATGAAATCATCATGCCCGGCGAAGGCTACCGGGAGCTAAGGGATAAACCGGCGGCATACACGAAAACGCATTACGTCCGAACCGGATTCCCCTGGATGTGCGAGCATGTGGTGAATAACTACATCAACCGCTGGCATACCTTCGTGGATGGCAACAAAAACAACTACGACGCATCGATCAGCGTTCAGGGATTGTCCCGGTGGCACAACTACTATATCGAAGGGCTCAAGTGGCTGATCGACAACGCGGGGATCTCCGGGATCTATCTCGATGGAATCGGATATGACCGGGAGATTATGAAAAGGCTGCGGAAAACATTGCTGAGAAATAATCCAGGCGGGCTGATGGATTATCACAGTTCCAGCCTGATTCCCATTCTGGAGCACATGCCCTATCTGGATAGTGTGTGGATTGGCGAGGGCGCCGACTATAGCAAGGCCGCAGACTACTGGCTGGTCGAGGTTTCCGGCATTCCGTTCGGTTTGAGTGGGGAAACGCTGAAAAGAGATGCGAGCCCGCACCGGGCCATGCTCTTTGGAATGGCTCGACGCTATGGCTGGAGCGGGGGGGATCCAACCCAGCTTTGGAAATGGTGGGATGAGTTTGAAATTAAAAAAAGCAAGACGCTTGGATTTTGGTCCGACGAGTGCCCTGTCGGAATCAGCCATTCCGATATCAAGGTGACCGCCTTTGTCAAAAAAGGCGAAGCGGTGGCGATCGCCGTGGCCAGCTGGGCGGAGCAACCGGAGGAAATCCACCTAGCAATCGACTGGAAGGCACTGGATCTCGATCCAAAATCCGTTCAGATATCCATGCCGGAAATCAAAGGATTTCAGGAAGGGGCATTATCCATATCCTTGAACGACCCGATTTCGGTTGATCCGGGTAAAGGGGTTATTGTTGTGATTGAAGCGAAGGATTAGGGGGATCGTTTGAACGGTACAGGCGGAAGACGTGTTCTTTATCTCATTTTAACAGGCTTGATTTTCCCCCCGCTATACGCGGCGGGAGCCACGTCTGAACTCTGGGGGCGGCGCGGTGAAAAGTGGCGACCGGACAGCCGGTTGCCCTTCTTTGGTTTTGCCGGATACCATTGCGGTGACGATCCGATTCCGGATGTTCCCGCAGTTGTAAAGGTGACGGATTTTGGTGCGAAGGCGGATGATGACATCGGGGATTCGGATGCCATCCAGGCCGCCATTGACGCAACGGATAAGGGGGCCATCTTGGTTCCTCCCGGCCGCTTCATTCTCGATAAGCCGCTCACCATCAAAAAGTCGAATGTCGTACTGCGCGGAGCCGGACCGCGTAAAACCATTCTCTATGTGCCGCATTCGCTGCAGGAGCTCACTCCGCTGGAGAGCAACACAGACGGAGGAACTAAGCTGGCCTATTCGTTTGGCGGTGCGTTTCTGTCGATCGAAGGCAAGCGGCCGAAGGAGCGTGGTGTTGCGGTTGTGGAACCGGCGAAACGCGGCGATAGCCGGCTACAGCTCAAAAGCACCAAGGGCATGAAACGGGGCTCCTGGATTCAGCTGAACATGAAAATGAACGAGGAGTTTGGACGGCACCTTCATGCCGATTGTTGCGACGCAGGCGAGGGGACGATGGGCTTTATGTTCTCTACGGTGGCGCAGGTTAAGTCGGTGGATAAGAAAAGCATTAAGATCGACCGTCCCCTGCGGTTGGACGTGCGGCCGGAATGGAATCCGACGGTTTCTCTTTTCGAGCCGAGCATTGAGGAAGTCGGCCTGGAAGACTTTACCATCGAAATGGCGGGGAAGCCCAAGCAACCTCATCTGCTTGAAGAGGGCTTCAATGCCATTCAACTCATCGCCACCGTTAATTGCTGGGTGAGCCGAGTTGAAATCATCGATGCCGATATGGGCATCAAGCTCGATACCCGCTCGCGCTTTTGCCAGATTGAACGCGTGCTCATTCGTGCAGATAAGCGGAAGCTTAAAGACGGTCCGACCGGGCATCATGCGATCTGGATTTCGGGGGTGTCGCAGGAAAATCTCGTTTCCGATTTCCGGGTTGAAACCGAGTATGTTCACGACATCACGTTTGAAGGAATGGCGCATGGGAATGTGGTTCGGCGCGGAACCGGCATTCGCCTGAATTTCGACCATCACCGCAATGCCCCCTTTGAAAACCTGCTGACCGATATCGATGCGGGGAATCCCGATCGCCTGTGGGCATCCAGTGGTTCCGGACATCGCGGCCCGCATTCTGCGGCGCGTTCGACCGCCTGGAACATTCGCCACAGTGGTGGTAAACCTGCGTTGCCGCGTAAAGGGCACTTTCCACAGCTCAATATGGTTGGTATCAAGGGAACGGATAAAGAGAACGGGGGTAAAGATAACTGGTGGTGTGAGCCGCTTGGCGGCTCGGTAATTCCGGTCGATCTCTACGAAGCGCAACGGCAAAGGTGTGGGCGTTAATACTAACGGACTGAGTTGGAAGAAATGGGAGTGTCAGGTAGATAATTCTTTTTTCGATATAATCGGGGATATCAAAAAACACGGGTTTTGCTTCGCATAATCAGTGGGTACCGTCCGGTCATTTTTTTTCGAAGGTGGTTTTTTATGTTAAACATAAGGAAATAGAATGAATTTTCGTGAAGTAGGAATATGTTTTGTCATAGCGATCTTGTCTTCGGCACACGCCGGGGAGTTGACCATCAACAATAGGGATCTACGGGTCACTTTCAAAAATGGTGAACTCTCCTTCTATAAGGAAGATTGCGATACGCCTTTCCTGAACAAAGGTTCCTTTGGAACAAGCACCGGGGAGCGAATCGCCCGGGTCGACCGGGACAACAGCCCGGTCTGGGGCGACGGACAGGCTCTCGTTCTCTCCGATCAATCGGGGAATACCTACTCGGTTGCGCTCTACAAAGATCTTCCGTTCTCCGTGATCACCCACACGATTGAAAACAAGGATCGGATTGAGCGCGTCATAAGCAAAGATCACCTGTTTGCTGCCGATATCAATCTCGGGCTGGGTGCCGATGAACTCATTACCGTGAGCACGGCCGGTCTTAAAACGGTCGATCAATCGCCTGCGGGCTATACCTACATGACCGTGGCTGACGCGACAACGCGCGGTGGCGTGGTCTGCGGGTGGCTGACGCATGAGCGCGGCTACGGCATTGTTTCCGCCACCGCCGAAGAGAAGCGTTCGGTCCTGCGGGCGCATATTGATTACGGTGATTTGAGAATTCCCGCCGGCCAAAAAGCCGCGGCGGAAACGCTCGTGGTGGGCTGCTTTGCCGATGTTCGCGACGGCCTGGAACTCTATGCCGATTCCATTGCCAAAAAGCTTGAGATTACGCTGCCAGCGCAACCGACGGTCTATTGCACCTGGTATCATGGCGGCGCGTCGGACGAGGCAAAGATTGCCGCGAACACGGACTTTGTTTCTGAAAAGATGAAGCCCTATCAGTTTCATGTCATGCAGATTGATGACAAATGGCAGGACGGTGTGCGCGAGAATGGACCCAATCGTAATTTTAGCCGCGTTGATCCCAAGGGTCCGTATCCCAACGGTATGACCTCCACCGCCTCCTACATCAAGGAGAAGGGGCTGGTTCCCGGCATTTGGTATATTCCCTTTGCTGGCACCTGGAACGATCCCTTCTGGGCCGATAAGCAGCACCTCTTCCTGAAGCAGGGAAAATCAGCGGACAACCACCTTCGGAAAACAGCTAAAGATCAGAAGATCGATGTGCCGTCGCTTCCTGAAAAGGAGTGGCCGTATGTGGCGCGCTGGGGCGGCACCTGTCTGGATGTCACCCATCCCGAAACGCAGGAATATATTCGCCGGACCGCCGACACCCTGGCCAATAAGTGGGGCTATAAATATTTCAAGATGGACGGGCTTTGGACCGGAACCGGCACCCGCCTGCAATATGTCAACGCGGCCTACAAGGATGACGACCTCGGCCAGCCGACGCGCTTCAATCCGGCCATCACTCCGATTGAAGCCTACGCCAAGGGGCTCGATATTATCCGCGACACCGTAGGGGACGATGTTTTCCTTTTAGGTTGCTGTCAGGCTCAGAATGTCCGTTCATTCGGACCGTCGATCGGTCGTCTGGATGCCATGCGTGTCGGCCCGGATAACGGGGCCAATCCTGCTTCATTGGTTAAAGGACCCGAATTTTCCTCGCGGGTCTACTTCCTTAACAAGCGCGTTTGGTACAACGATCCTGACCCGGTGTATGTTCGCAATAGCTTCCCGATTGAGATGGCGAAAACATCGGTTTCCTGGACTGGAATCTCGGGCTCACTGCATTCCAGCAGCTATCAGTACACCGATTTGCCCAAGGAACGCTACGACATCCTGCTGCGCTCCATTCCGTCGCATAGCTTGCTGACGGCGCGCCCGGTCGATTTCCTCGATTCGGAAACCCCGCGCGTTTGGCATCTGGCCGATCTCGGCAGCACCACCCGCAAGGATGTGATTGGCCTCTTTAACTGGGATATCAAAAATGTGCAGCAGGTCGCGACTCCACTTGAACGTATGGATCTGCCCGCGGCGGATCGCTATGTCGGCTTCAACTTTTGGGATAACCGCTTCGTTGCCCCGTTCTCCAAGGAGATTGGCGCAACGCTTCCCCCCGGCGGCTGTGCCATTCTATCCGTGCGCCCCGAAACGGATCATCCGCAAATCGTCAGTACGTCGCGTCACTTGCTTCAGGGGGTTGTTGACCTGAAGAATGAAACGTGGTCGCCCGCGCCCCAAACCCTGGGTGGTATCAGCAGCGTGATTGCCAACGATGAATACGAACTGCGCGCCGTCGTGCCCGTTGGCGAGTCCTGGCAGCTCAAGGAAGTGGTGCTGGACAATCCTCCCGCCGGGGTGACCACTTCGTTTGTCCAGTCCGGCCCGACGATTCGCATTAAAATCATCTCCCCGGATTCGGAAGACATCAAATGGAACCTCGTCTTTGCCAAGGCATCGGTCGGCGTCCCCGACTGCAACCCCGTTGAAAATTTCACCGCGGAGTTTCTGCTGGACCAGGTGGTCCTCAACTGGGATCGCGATGAAGGATTCGGCTATCGTCTATTGCGTAACGGTGAAGAGATGGCGGAGCTTCAAGGTGAAACCTATGCCGATAAATCCGTTAAACTTGGCAAAGACTACCGCTATGAAATTCAAAGTGCCGGCTGGGACGGCCGGGGGTCAGAACCTTCCGTTGTATCCGTCACCACACCAGCCTCCTTGACGGTGCCGCCTGTTCCTCCGAAGCCGCAGGTTTATTGCACCGATCTTAAGCTGAAGTGGAAAACCAAGCCCAAGGAGAGCTCGGGTGCCGTGCAGATCAATAAATCCAAGTCGAAGGGCGCACTTGAAATCAATGATGCCCTCTACAAAAACGGCATCGGGGTAGGTGCCGCCTCAACGCTGCACTACATCATTCCCGGAAATTCAAAACGCTTTGTGGCCACGGTTGGCCTCGACTCGGATAAGAAGGGGAGTGTACGCTTTAAAGTCATCGGAGATGTGATGGAAATGGGCGAGCCGGCGGTTGAAATCGGCATCAGCCCGGTGCTGAAAGGTGACCAGCGAATTTGGCAATTCGACGTCGAACTCGATCCACGCTTCAAGCATCTGTATCTGGTTGTGGAAGATGCCGATGATGGCACCGCCAATGATCACGCCAACTGGGTGAATGCCGGTTTTATTAAATAACCAGCACGCCTTCCATTAACCCCACCTCGCCGCAGGGGGGGTATGCAGAGGAATAGGAATGAATAAACGAATTGCCGGACTGGCCATACTGCTCGCAATGGGCGCGCAGGCTGCGCCGGATAAGCCGCATGTCGTTGTGGTCCTGGCGGACGATATGGGCTATGGCGATGTCGGGGCGGTAGGTGGAGGCAAGGGCCACCGTTCCGGCGGAAAGCTGAAAGGCCAGAAGACCTCGCTTTTCGAGGGGGGGCATCGTGTGCCTCTTATTGTGCGCTGGCCAGCAGCGGTTGAGGCTGGCCGTGTGAACGAGACCCCTCTGTGTTTGAGTGGCCTGCTGGCAACCATGGCCGAAATGTTTGGCGTAGAACTTCCGGTGGATGTCGGCGAAGACAGTGTCAGCTTCCTGCCCAACCTGAAGGACGATCCGTACGAAAAGACCAACCTCTACGGGCAAAATCCGGAGCGGGTGGAACGGCTGTCCCAAACCTTGGAAAAATATAAAAGCACCAATCGAAGCAGATAGAATAAAAGGACAAATTATGAAAAATAGAATCCGATTTATATTAACCTTGTTGCTCCCGTTTTTAGTTGCCTGCTGTTTTGCCGGAGTTGCCGACCCGGCTAACAGCCTGTGGTATGACAAGCCCGCCGGAATGGATGGGCTGCATGCTGCTTCGTCCGGCAAGGGCGGTCGTGTGCGCGGGTGGGAGAAAGAAGCCCTGCCTGTCGGCAACGGCGCGCTGGGGGGAATGCTCTTCGGCGGCAGTGCCGAGGAGAAGATCCAGCTCAACGTGGATTCGCTCTGGACCGGCGATGGGCAATCGACAGGTTCCTACCAAAACCTCGGTTACCTGCATATCTCCTTCGACAACATCGGGGCGGTCAAGGACTATCGCCGGATGCTCGACCTGAAGCAGGCCATTCATACAGTGGATTTCGAGGCCGGCGGGGCCGCCTATCATCGCGAATGTTTCGTCAGTGTCCCCGATCAGGTCATGGTTTTACAGATCACCGGTAAGAACCTGAGCGGCCGAATCCGGCTGGAAGACGCTCTTCAAAAAAATAAATATGAGAAGTCCAGAAAATCGCGACGGAAGAACAGTCTCTCGGCAGAAGACGATACGGTTGTCATGGCTGGAACGCTGGTCAACGGCTTGCAATATGCAACCTGCCTGAAGGCGGTGTGTGAGGGCGGCAGTTTGTCGATGGACAGGGATGAGCTCGTCTTTAAGGGCGCGCGTCAACTGAAAATTTACCTGGCGGCTGATACCGACTATGTCATGGATATGCAGCGGAAATGGCGCGGGGAGGATCCCGCACCGATCGTCAGGCAGCGCGTTGAGGCGGCCGCTCGCAAGAGCCTGGATACGTTGCGCTCGGCACACATCAAAGAGTATCAGAGCTTCTACAACCGATTCACTTTTGATATCGGCGCAACCCAACCAAAGCGGGCACAGGAACCGACCGATCAGCGCCTGAAACGGTTCCAAGAAGATAAGAAAACCGGAACAGATCCGGATTTCCGCGAACTGGTGGTCAACTATGCGCGCTACCTAATGATTTCCTGCTCGCGCCCCGGCTGCCTTCCGGCCAACCTGCAGGGCCTGTGGTGCGACAGCAATTCCCCGTCATGGCGAAGCGACTACCACTCTAACATCAATGTGCAGATGAACTACTGGTTTGCCCTGCCAATGAATTTGGCCGATTGCCACCAGTCCTTTTGCGACTACATTATGGCGATACGTGAACCGCGTCTGGTATCGACTCCCAAAGAGGTTACGCATCCCGGAGGGACGGTTGCAAAACGGGGATGGGCCATCAAGACGGAAAATAACATCTACGGCGGCACCGGCTGGAAGTGGAACTATCCCGGCGCGGCCTGGTATGCGCAGCACTTGTACGAGCAGTACGCCTTCACTCAGAATGCAGATGTCTTGAAAAATCAGGTCTATCCGGTGCTTAAAGAAATTTGCGAGTTTTGGGAAGATCGCCTGACGGAGCGTTCGGACGGGACGCTGGTTGTGCCGCAGGGCTGGTCGCCCGAGCACGGCCCGGTCGAGGATGGCGTGACCTACGATCAAATGATCGTTTACGACCTCTTCTCGAACTATATAGAGGCGGCTGCCGATCTGGGCGTTGATGCCAAGTACGCCGCAAAGATTGAGCAGATGCAAGAGAAGTTGTTGGAGCCGAAGGTCGGCAGCTGGGGCCAATTGCAGGAGTGGGAAACCGATCGCGACGATCCGAAAAATAATCACCGCCATGTTTCCCACCTGTTCGGGCTTCATCCGGGGCGACAGATCATTGCCGGTGTTCACGATAAACTAATCGAAGCCGCAAAGATTTCACTCAATGCGCGCGGCGACGGCGGCACCGGCTGGAGCAAGGCCTGGAAAATCAGTTTTTGGGCCCGCCTGCGCGATGGCGATCGTGCCTATGAACTGATGACGGAGCATCTGCGAAATAACTTCCACCCAAACCTGTTCGATTTCCACCCGCCCTTCCAGATCGACGGGAACCTGGGGCATGCCGCTGGCGTCGCAGAGTGCCTCGTTCAGTCGCATCAGCGCCGTGAGTCGGTCGGCGCTCATGAGTCGCCGTGGGTTGTTGAACTGCTTCCTGCTCTGCCGCCGCAATGGGCCGACGGCTTCGCTAAAGGTCTCTGCGCCCGGGGCGGCGTGCGGGTCGATTTGGAATGGAAAGACAGGACGCTGGTGCAGGCGGTCATGCATGCCCCCCGCGATACCGTCGTGACGGTTAACTCCGCCGGGCGCCGCCAGACCGTTGAGCTGAAAAAGGGAACCCCCGCTATTGTGAAATTCTAACCGGTCGATAGATCCGGCGGATAAATATTGAGGATTTGGCCGCGAAAGAGCGCAAAGAAACGCAGAGGGATTACCTGTGCAGGTTTTGAGTTTTTTGCGCCCTTTCGCGGCCATCAACCATTTAACTGCCGGAGCAATATCCCGAGCGTGTTGAACAGATGCGGGCAAAGTTCCTGCAGTTGGGAAAAGGCCGATGAAACTGAGTAGATATGTTATTGCAGTGCTCCTGTGAGCCGGAGTGGTGTTGGCAAAACCCAACGTGGTTTTGATTGTGGCCGACGACCTGGGCAGCATCGACCTCAACTGCTACGGCGCAACCGATCTGGAGACCCCGAATCTGGATGCGCTGGCACAGCGGGGCGTCGGCGGTCTGTTCTCCATCGCGTTCGGCACTGCTGACCGGGCGCTATCCGCAACGGGCGCAGCTGGCGCTGAATGCCCACAAGTAGCGCGGCATGCCTGCGGCACAGGTGACGATGGCGGAAATGTTCAAACTGGATGCACGCAACCTCTGTCAACACGGTTGGCAATCAGGGGCGGGATGGAACGGAGATCGACATCATGGAGAGCTGTTCGAGAAAAGGCCTGTCGAGGGCATTGGAACGGGATGGCATACCTTTGCGCTCCACTGGTCTCCGGACGAATATGTTTTCTATATCGACGGGAAGGAATCCCTGCGAACGTCCGCCGGCGGCGTGTCGCAGGTGCCTGAATTTTTGCAGTTTACAGTCGAATTTAATAAATTCCACCACCGCTTCATTGATGAAGTGGAGTTCCCCGACCGGTTTGTCGTTGATTATGTGCGTATCTATGCCCTTGTTTCGTCGGAAAACGGGGGGGCGGTGTACAAGCCGCGTGCTCTTGAAGAATTTGTGCAGGAAGGCCGAGAGGCTGAATAAGCCCGGTTGGAGAGGTTGATATGACGCGAAGAACAGTTTGGTTGGGTTGGATGTTGGTAATGGTGGCGCTTGCGGTTGAAGCAACGGTGAAGCCGAACATTATTTTGGTGCTGACCGACGATATGGGTGTCGAGTGCCTGGGCGCCTACGGCGAGTCACGCTATAAGACGCCGGTACTGGATCGGATGGCCGTCGAGGGCGTGCGCTTCGACCATGCGCACAGCAATCCGCTTTGCACACCGACGCGCGTGGAGCTGATGACCGGGCGCGACAACTGGGAAGGCGGGCACCGTGTGCCGTTCGTCGTTTCCTGGCCGAAGGGATTCAAAAAAGGCGTGCGTTCTGATCAGTTGGTGTGCCAGACCGATATCTTCGCCACCATGGCTGACCTGATCGGCGATACGTTGGCGGATAATGAGGCCGAGGACAGCTTCAGTTTCCTGCATGCACTTACGGGGACGGGGGAAGATTGGCCGGTGCGCGAAAACATTATTCACCACACCGCCGGCAACAAGTATGCCTTCCGCCAGGGCGATTGGGTCTTCATCGATCATAAAACCGGCGCTCACAACCGGCACGAACCGGAATCGTGGCGCAAGACGTTTAACGTGCAGCCGCACAGCGAGCCGGCCGAGCTGTTTAACCTGAAAACCGACCCGCACGAAACCGTCAATGCCTACACCACGAATCCGGAAATTGCGAAGCGCCTTAAGGCACAACTTGAAAAACAAAAGGCGGCCGGTCATAGTCGCTCTGTAATGAATGCGGGAGAGAAATGATGAGATTATTTAAAACCCTTTTAGCATGCCTGATGTTCGCGGCCATTACTGCGACAGCCGTTGAGAAACCGAATATTATCTTTGTGCTGCTCGATGATCTCGGCAAGGAGTGGATCAGTTGCTATGGCGCGGAGGGCATCGAAACGCCGAACATAGACCAGCTTGCGGCGAGCGGCATGAAGTTTAACAATGCCTACTCCATGCCGCAGTGCACCCCGAGTCGTGCCTGTTTTATGACGGGCCAGTATCCGTTCCGCAGCGGCTGGATCAACCACTGGGATGCGCCGCGCTGGGGCGTGGGTTATTATGACTGGAGCCGTAATCCGAGTATTGCCCGCACGATGAAGTCGGCGGGCTATGCCACCGGCGTGACCGGCAAGTGGCAGCTCAACGATTTTCGCGTTCAGCCCAACGCCATGGTCGACATGGGTTTTGACGACTATTTCATGTGGACGGGCTATGAGGCAGGGAACCCGCCCAGTGGCAAGCGCTATTGGGATCCGTACATTTATTCAAAGGACGGAAGCCGCACCTATGAAGGTGAGTTTGGTCCCGATCTCTACAACCGGTTCATGCTCGACTTTATATCGAAGAACAAAGACAAGCCCTTCTTCTTTTACTACGCGATGGCGCTACCGCATAGCCCCTTGGTGCACACGCCCCATGAACCGGATGTGACGGAAAAATATGATAAGCACAAGGCCATGGTGCACTATATCGACCACTTGACCGGCAGGCTGGTCGACCATCTCGAAAAACTGGGATTGCGTGAAAAAACCATTGTCGTTTTCACCACCGACAACGGAAGCTCCGGCGGGTTGAAAAACCTGCTGAATGGGCGAAGCGTGCAGGGAGGCAAAACGAGGACGACAGAAAACGGCGTGAACGCGCCTTTTATCGTCAACTGTCCGGGATTGGTTCCTGCCGGAACCGTCAGCGAGGCACTGGTCGATTTTTCCGACATGCATGCCACCTTTGCCGACCTTGCCGGTGTGGTTCCTGAGAAAGACTATGTCTACGACGGGATTTCGCTGAAGGAGGTGTTTCTCGGAAAGAAAAAGGAATCTAAGCGTAAATGGATTTTGGCCATGGGTTCGAAGCCGGGGCGGTCAACTGATAAGGGTGTGGAAAATGTTTTCTATTTCCGCGACCGCGTGGTGCGCGAGGTGCGCTACAAGTTGTTTGTCGGAAGCGACCGCCAGCCGGAAAAGCTGATCGACCTGCAGGAAGATCCGTCGGAGAAGAACAACCTGCTGGGCAATCCGGAATATGCACCGGTTGTTAAGCGGTTGATGGTGGCGATCAAGGACCAGCCCGAGCAGGACAACGATCCGATCTACACCCCGCTTCATTCCAACAGCTGGGATAAAAAGCCGGAATACAAAAGTAAGATCCACAAAACCGGCCACCCGGATAAACCCGCCGGTAAAGGCGGCAAGCTCTCTAAGCCGCGCTCAAATTAAACTGCTCTATTTGTGAAAAAGCCGAACGGCTCCGATGCGTTCGCGGTCAAGGCCCGGGCCTTCCCATTCAATATCTATTGAACTCGGAACTCCTCCCTGATTGTAATAGCTCAGGCGCAGGGGATGAAGTCCCGCCTCGAGGGCAACCTTTACCTGCACGGGGAACCAGTTGACCATGGAGGCATCGTG
>JAUVCG010000089.1 GCA_030595785.1 Kiritimatiellales bacterium
GGGACGAGGTCGTCCTCGCCTTCGCCGAGGCCGGTGAAACAGATCGGCAGGTTCAACTCGGAGCGGACCGAGAAGAGAAAGCCGGCTTTGGAGGAGCCGTCGAGCTTGGTAATGATAATTCCAGTGATTGGAACCGCTTCATTGAACTGCTTGGCCTGGATGACGGCGTTTTGTCCTAACGATGCGTCGAGTACCATCCAGACTTCGTGCGGAGCTCCTTCGAGCCGCTTGTTCATGGCTCGACACATCTTGGGCAACTCATCCATCAGCGGGGTTTTGGTATGCATCCGTCCGGCAGTGTCGACGAGCACCACATCGCACTTTTTCTCGATGGACGCATCAATCGCACTGAAAGCCACGCCGGCGGCATCGTGCCCCATTTCGCCGCCGACAAAATCGCACCCGACTTTTTCGCTCCACAGCCTGAGCTGGGAGGAGCCGGCGGCACGGAAGGTATCGGAGCCGCAGAGCATCGGCTTGCACCCCTGCCCCATCGCCATTCTGGCGAGCTTGGCGGCCGTAGTTGTTTTTCCCGAACCGTTGACACCCAGCAGCATGAGGACAACCGGAGTATTTCCGGATGGCCATTCGAAGGGTTGTGCTTCGCCCAGTTCATCAAGCAGCAGATCGCGCAGAAGTTCTTTTCGGGAAACCTTTCGAGGGGCGGATTTCAACTGGTCAACGATTCCCATCACCAGGCGGACGGGCACATCGGAGCGGAGGAGGATTTCTTCGATATCTTCAACGTTCAGTTCGTCAACATCGCCTACTGATGGTGAAAAGACCTGCTTGACGATATTCCGGGTTTTGGAAAGCGCAGTGGCCCATGCAACCATCAGGTCTCTCCCTTTGGCGGTTTGTAGGTTGTCCGGGCGGGACGATCCAGATCCTTGCGGATACGGTCAAGCACCCCGTTCACGAAACGACCCGACTGGAAGCTGCTGAAGTCCTTGGCAAAGTGAACGGCTTCGTTGATCGATACCACCGGCGGAACATCTTCACGGTGGAGCATCTCAAACAGGGCGACACGCATCACGGTACGGTCAACCGCTCCCATACGCTCGGAATCCCAGCGCTTGGCATATTGCGAAAGACGGTCATCAAGCTCTTCCTTGTACTGTACCACGCCTTTGATGATTTCTTCAGCATAGGTTTTCTCGCGCTCGATCGGATCCTTTCCCTCCCAAAAATCCTTCAGTGCGATATCGACCGGCTCGGGATTGAAATCGAGTTGAAACAAAAACTGGATGATCCATTCGCGCGTCTGGCGCCGTCCGTTGATTTTCTTTTTTTCCATAAATCTATCTTCCTAAAGACGCCCGTAGTTAAAGTCCACAGATTTCACAGATTACCCTGATTTTTATAATCTGCGAACATCTGTGTAATCTGTGGATTATATTATAGTTGCAGTCGCTGTGCTCCTGCTTCGTGTTTCAAATTATAATTGTTTAAAAACGCGGGCGGTTTCTATGGCCGCTTCGGCAGCGTACCATCCACGGGTGTTTTCTCCGCCCAGACAGCGCGCCTCGGCCTGCGCCCAACTGCGTACACCGACAATTTCGTTGATAACCGGAATCTGGTGCCGGCAGGAAATGTCGAGAATGCTTTGCCCGGTGGTGTCGATAATCATCTGCGCATGCTGCGTTTCGCCTTCGACCACGACGCCGAGGACAATCAATGCATCGTACCTTCCGCTGGCAGCCATCTTTTCCGCAACCCCCGGGATTTCATACGCTCCGGGAACGCGAACCACATCAACCGTTTCCGATTTCGCACCGTTTGTTTCCAGGCACTGATACGCACTTCGCGCCAGCTCGTCGGTCAGTTCATCATTAAAGCGGCTCACCACGACCCCGAATCGCATGCCGGAAGCATCGTGGCTCCCAACGGTCTGCTTCGCATCAATTCCATCGATCCGGTCGATATGATTGTCTATCCCTTTGGCCATGTCTGATATCTCATTTTTAAATTTTCAAGGTTCCGGTTTCAGTTTTCAAGCTGCCAGTTTCAAGTTTCAGGTTTCCCGCCTCAAGCCTAAGGCCTAAATAATATGCCCCATTTTGTCGCGCTTGGTGGATATATAGTAATCGTTGTGTTCGTGTGTTGGCAACACCAGCGGAACGCGTTCAACCACTTTGATCCCGTATTTATCCAAACCTTGGATCTTGGCGGGATTATTGGTCAACAGAGTAACCTTCCTCATACCCAGCTCAATAAGGATTTGCGCGCCGATGCCATAGTCACGCAGGTCGGCATTGAACCCGAGGTGTTCGTTGGCCTCGACGGTATCGAGTCCCTTTTCCTGTAGTTCGTAGGCGTGGATCTTCTTGGCCAGCCCGATGCCGCGGCCTTCCTGGCGCATGTAGACGATCGCACCATAGCCATGCTCCTGAACCGCCTGCATAGCGGCATGGAGCTGTGCGCCGCAGTCGCAGCGCATAGAATGAAATACGTCCCCGGTCAGGCATTCGCTGTGGACGCGTACCAGCGGCGTTTTCCCTGAATCCGGGCTTCCGCACACCAGTGCAAGATGGTCCTTGTTGTCGACAGAGGAACTGTAGAGCTTGAGCCGGAACGGGCCGGTATCGGTCGGCATGCTGACTTCCCGCTCCAGATGGACCAGTGGTTCGTGGGTGTAGCGATATTTAACGATTTCCGAGACCGCAGTCATTTTTAAGCCGTGCTTGGCGGAAAACTTACGTAACTCCTCCAGACGCATCATTTCGCCGTCGTCGCGAAGGATCTCGCAGATCACACCGGCAGGTTTCATTTCGCAGATGCGGGCGAGGTCGACGGCACCTTCGGTGTGGCCAGCGCGCTCCAACGTGCCCCCCGGCATCGCCTTGAGCGGGAATATGTGGCCGGGCTTGATAAAATCGCCCGCCTGGCTGGAATCGGAAATCAGTGCAGCAACCGTCTTAGAGCGGTCGCTCGCACTAATGCCGGTCGTGGCACCTTCGCGGATATCGACCGAATCCATAAAAGCGGTGTGGTATTTATCCGACGAGTGGGCCGGAACCATGTGCGAGAGTCCGAGGCGTGAGAGCATCTTCTCCTCCATCGGAACGCAGACGAGACCACGCGCGTGGGTAACCATGAAATTGATGGCCTCGGGTGTAGCCATTTCCGCAGCACAAACCAGGTCGCCTTCGTTTTCACGGTCCTCATCATCGGTCATCACGATGATTTCACCGTTGCGGAATGCCTCAATCACATCCTCGATCGGGTCGAATATGCCTTTACTCATAATTGCACCTTCCAAATAAAAAACCCTGAAGAACATACGTCTACAGGGCTTCTCGACAATACAGCATGCCGGTTTATCTTCTTCCATCCAGACTATACTGTCGGTCGCAGAATTTCGCTGCATCATGTTTTTCCAGACTTTGGAAAAACTCGCGGACTATCACCGCCGGTCGGGAATTTCACCCTGCCCTGAAGATTGGGGGAATATGCGCAAAGCTATTCCGCGTTTCAAGCCAAATCAGAAAGATGGTTTCAAATCCGGATTCGAATTCTATCTCTTGTATCCGCCCAGAAAATCGTCAACCGAAAGCCCCGCCTGCTTGATTGCTCCGCGCAGGGTGCCTTTGGCAAGGGACTTGTGAAGAGGAACAACGCAACCGCACGATCCCTTTCGCAAAACAACATGGCTACCCCGTTGCCGGACAGCAACAAAACCCAACCGGCCGAAAACCTTGATCGCTTTCTTGCCGGAAATGCTGGGCAGGTCAGGCATAGACTGGAACCTCGAAGGTGGTCACCATCGGACGAAAGACCGTTTTCTGCGGAAACTCTTCGAGGTAGAGTCCGGTGGCTTCCTTGAGGTTTTCCACGGCTTCTTCCACCGTGACCCCCTGACTGGTGGTTCCGGTTTCCGGGCATTGAGCCACGTACCACTCTTCTTCTTTGTATATCACTGCTGTATAAACCATAATTCACCTCGCTTTCCGGGAGCGTATGCCTTTTGCATGTATGAATTCAATCCAATAGTTCCATACCTGTGTGAATTGAGCCCGCCCGGGACGTTCCCTTCTGGTACCAGCCCCGGATGGGTATTCCTGTTTTCGTCCCGCCCGAAGCGGGAACGGGAATGCGCGCTAGCCAGAGTCCCTTTCTCTGTATTGGCGGGCAAGACGGCACGGAACCCGATGTTGTTGTTCGTGTTCGACGGATTGTTCCTGTTGCGGTTCGCCGAACGGCAGTTCCTGGCGTTGTTGTTCCAGCTGCCGCCCCGTTTCACGCGGTTCGAGCCCGTTTACGCATCCCAAAAACCGGGAAGTTGCTGCAAGGTGTCGCCGCAGGCCTTGTGTTCGGCCGTGTGCGACTGCGGCAACGAGGCTGGTTGCCCGGCTTTGCAGTTCTGGTTCGCAGACCAGCCCCCTCTCGAAGACTTTTTCCAGACTGCGGAACTTGGTGCGGAACCGGTGCTCCGAGCGTTGCGACAAGCGAATGCCAGACGGATGGATCACAAAGCCGACAAAAGGAAGCCCTTTGGCACAACGGTTGATTTCCCAGTGGTGGTTGAGGCGCAAGGCAAAATGTTCGCCCAACCACTCCTCGCTTTCGTTGCGCAAGGATTTCATTTCCTCGAGCGAACCGAAACAGAGCATGTCGTCCATGTAGCGGAGATAATGGCGGACTTGCTGTGTTCCCGAGACCACGTTGTCACGTGAAACGGGACTCACACGTGGCGGCTTATTTAAAAGCGGCATCAAGCCGCCGCACTCCATGGCGGCTGCGCCGCATCCACTACTGCTCTTTAGTCCACCTTTGGCGGCTTGGCGGATTTTTCACCCCCCGGGCCATCGAGGTATTCCACGACAAACAGCAGATAGGGATCGGGACCTTTCAAAACAATCTCGTCGCGCACACGCAATACGCGGTGGGAGGAGAGAAAACCGTTCAGCTCCGCAACGGGCAGGGACAGACCGCCGGGTTGTCCGCACGGCAGAACGGCACGGTGCGGAATGCCCTGCGGACGTGCGGCGCGCTCGGCGATCGCGCCCTACCTCTCCGCACCCTGTCCTGCCGCGCTTTCCCTTCGGGGCAAAAGAAGCTACCGGACTGCTGTAGGGGTAGCCACCAACAGCGTAAACCGGATCTATGTCATAATTGGCCTTGCTGTGGTCAATCAAATCGCCCCAGCCATACTGCTTTCCGTTGAGTCCGCCGCGGGCGGCCTTTTCCCACTCGGCCTCCGTCGGCAGTCGGTAGCCGTTAGCGCTGAAGTCGCAGCTCCAGTCGCCCAGATTGCAGCAGGGTGTCCGCTCCTCCATCTCGCTGCGGGCGTTGCACCACTTGGCGCAGTCAAACCAGCTCACGGTATGCACCAGATGGTTGGCCGCCTTGCCGGAACCAGCATGGTCGAAGCTATAGCTGTTGTTGACCTGAACTTCTGCGACCCTTCTGCTGGCTAATTGCTTTTTAACCCTCATAGGGTTTGTTTTCACAGGGTGGCTTTGGCATGGTTCGCTCCGGTTTGTACTGACCCGTCATCCAGGAAAAAATGGCTAAAAGAAAATACTCATCCGAACTCTGCAAGGAATTGGATTTAGCAGCGAAGGATCCACACCTTGAAATCCGCCACCGCCCGGTCCGCTATGAAAATGGCACCGTGCTCCCGATCAAAATCACCGGTGTATTTCCCGCCATTGCAGGCAAAGCCGAACTGACGATTGATAAATTCCTTGGCGGAGGTTTTGCCGGACAGGTCTACCGTTGCAAGCTCACTGGACTCGATCTTCCGGAACCTGTGCCGGGTCTGGAAGCCGGCAAGCTGTACGCGATCAAGATCGTCATTCCCCCCAGTTCCTTCTCGCGTTGGTTTCGCAACACCACCTACTGGCTCGCGTTCCAGGGACCGTTCAGCTCGCAGGTAAACTATGGTGCCTGCCGCGCCGGGTTACTGTGGCAGAAGCTTGTCCGCCGTGCAGGACTCATTCAATTTGGCCGCGAAACCGCCGTCAAGGATGCCTACGCCTCGTTCTGGGATGCCAACCTCAACGCCTACGGCGAAATTACCGAATGGGTCGAAGGGCGCATGTGGCACCTCGAAGCCGACGACAATATCGCCAGGCGCTTCGACTGGAAAAATGTCCCGCTTGCCGAGACCGGCAGCCCCGAGTTTATCGATAAGCGCCGCTTCATGCGCGGCATGGTTGAACTGATGCACGAAATGGGCGCGCCCGAGTTTGCGCGCCAGTATGAGTGGTCGACCATGAAAAGCCAGCCTAACTGCATGAAGCGCACCGATACCGAGGACGGCGGCCTTTGCGCCATCGACTTCCGTGCCGGCCTCGCCCTGCTTCCATGGCTGCCCATGAGTCCCGGCGATTTCAAGCTAATCCTTGACGGGCTTTTCAAGCGCCGAACCCTCGTGCAGTTCGACCGTTGCGACCTGGATAAAATGGAAGCCTATATCGCCGCCCATCCCGAAGTGTTCAAAGACGTGCAGCCGATGATTGACGAGTTGAAGGTTCGGGATCGTGCTTACCGCCGCTCTCTTCTGGACATTACCCACCACGGCCTGCGCCCAACCTTTGACCGTGAACTGCAAAGGGATGTGATTGCCGGATTGACGGAAGGCTATCTGGCCGACGATCTGATTGACGAGGCCTTTGCTGAAAAGCTTCGTAAGGGCGGCCTGCGCTTTGCCCTGTTCCATCTGCTTGGAGCCGTGCCAATCATTGGAAAAATGATCCGCCAGCGCTGGGGCAGTAAAGCCTTTCGCAAACATATATTCAGCATCCTGACCAAGCCGTCCTATTTCAAAGCGGCCATGAAGTCGCGCGCCGCGCACGACCTGATCGGCTGGCACCGCGCCGGGCGTACCGATGAAACCCGCACCCGCAAGCTCGCCGAAAAACCCGCCCGCTTCTTTGCGGAGCGTTTCACCGTCGGCCTGCTGCCCGGCGGTCTGCACCGCCTTGCCATTCGCCCTATCATTGCATGGAACGCCGTTGCGGCCTTTTTCAAATTTATCCATGATTTTGCAGTCGACGAGGCCTTCCGCGAACGATGGTTCCTTGACCAGGTCGCCGAAGGTGAAAAGGAAGGCATGCTCTCCAGAGAAGAGCACGATCACATTGTCTCCATCATCAAAGAGCCGTTCATCGTTAAATACCTCAAGAGTATGGCCGTTCATTTCGCCACCATTCCGATTACGCAAATCGTTAGTGTAGTCACCGGTGGCTTTGTGGCCGCTTATGTACTGAGTAAAGGCGGGTCGAAAGCCGATGCATCGCTGGCCTTCGCAGGGATCATCGCGATCTTCCAGGTCACACCCATTTCGCCCGGCTCGCTCTGTCGTGGCTTCTATGTGGTCTATCTGATGATCCGCGAACGCAACTGGCGCGACTACCTCGTGGCCGCCCCGCTCTCATTCGTGAAATATATCGGCTACCTCGCCTTCCCGCTGCAGATGACCACCACCTATCCCCACCTCGCGCGCTTTCTCGTCAGCCGCCGCGCTACCGCGCTGGTCCACATCATTCCCGTATTCGGAGAGCACGGTGCGTTGCTGGAACACTGGGTGTTTGACCTCTTCTTCAACGTGCCGCAGATCATGGGTCGCCACATCAGGGGATTTCTCACAGCGTGGATGCTGCTCGGTATGGCCGTCATCCTGCCGGCTCTTTTCGTGGTATCCACAAAGGGCTGGGTTGGCCTGATGATCGCGCTCGTCGCGGTCTTCATCTGCCCGCGCATGGTTTTCTATCCCCTCCTCACTCGCAATAAATAGTCTCTTCGGATAAACCGTTTTCTCCAACTTTTGACGTTCTCTATAGTGATCAATCATATGCTTTTTTTAAGATTATGACTTTATGCGCATATGCGCATGATGTCATAAATCGATAAAGGAAATGTAACACGGCTGAACCAGCTTTTGGCATTGCCTTGATTCCGCCTGCACGCGTATCCTTGTGCCATGCTACCCCAATGGATCATTGAGAAGAAACGCGATGGCGCGGAGCTCGACACGAAGGAGATCCACAGCTTCATCGCGAACTACACGGACGGCTCCATCCCCGACTACCAGATGTCAGCACTCGCCATGGCCATTTACTTCAAGGGGATGAATGCGCGTGAAACCGCCGACCTCACCATCGCCATGATGGGATCCGGTAAAGTCATCGAGCCTGCCCGTATTCCCGGCATCAAGATCGACAAGCACTCCACCGGCGGCATTGGCGACAAAATATCCATCCCTCTCGCCCCGCTCGTCGCAGCATGCGGGGTAACGGTTCCCATGATTTCGGGCCGCGGACTCGGCATCAC
>JAUVCG010000081.1 GCA_030595785.1 Kiritimatiellales bacterium
TTCTATTCAGCGGGTTAAGGAGGGAAAGCATGGATAAGATTTTTATTCGCGATCTGGCACAGCGCTGCATCATCGGGATCTATCCCGAGGAGCGGCGCGAAAAGCAGGATATCGTCATTAATGTCGAGATGCATTGCGACCTGCGCAAGGCGGGTCGTTCGGACGACCTCAACGACACAGTCGACTATAAATCGATTAAGAAGGCCATTCTCAAGCTGGTTGAAGAGAGCGGTTTCCAGCTCATCGAATCCTTGGCCGAAAGCATTGCCGACATCGCGCTGGCCGATGAGAAAATTCAGCAGGCCGTGGTGACCATCGACAAGCCCGGCGCACTGCGCTTCGCCAAAAGCTCCGCAGTGGAGATTACGAGGATGCGATAATGTTTGTCGTTCCGCCTTCAGGCGGCTTCGCGAACAGCTTGGCAGGACGTGGCCGCCTGAAGGCGGAACGACATGCTTTTTTACTCCACTGAGCCTTCGAAATTGCCCATGGCGCGGAATTTATCGTAGCGCTCCTGCAGGATTTCCTCGGCGGTTTTTGCGGAGAGTTCCTCGAGGTTTCTGAGCAGGGCGGCTTTCAGGTTTTCTGCCGCCGCCTCATGATTGGCGTGCGCGCCGCCCTTGGGTTCGGAAATGATTTCGTCGGCCAGCTTGAGCTTGATCAGGTCATCACCGGTAATCTTCAGGGCTTCGGCGGCCTTGTCGGAAAAGGCGCGGTCTTTCCAGAGGATAGCGGCACAGCCTTCCGGTGAGATAACGGAGTAGTAGGCGTGCTCAAGAATCAGGATGCGGTTGCCGATACCGATGCCCAGCGCGCCGCCGCTTCCGCCTTCACCGATAATAACACAGATAATGGGCACCTTGATATTGAAGCATTCGCGCAGGTTGATGGCGATCGCTTCGGCAATGTGGCGCTCTTCGGATTCGAGGCCGGCGTAGGCACCCTTGGTGTCAATGAAGGTGATGATCGGCACGCCAAACTTGTCGGCGAGTTTCATGAGACGCAGTGCCTTGCGGTAGCCTTCGGGGTGGGCGCAGCCAAAGTTGGATTCAACATTCGATTTGGTGTCGCGCCCTTTCTGCGAGCCGAGGATCATGACCTTCTGTCCGTCGATCTTGGCAAAGCCGCCGACGATAGCCCGGTCATCACGGTGAATGCGGTCTCCATGGATCTCGACGAAGTCAGTGGTGATGGTATTGATATAATCCATGGTGTAAGGGCGGTCGGGATGGCGTGCCACCTGCACCTTCTGCCAAGCGGTGAGGTTGGCATAGATCTCGTTGCGGGTTTGCTCGATCTTGACCTTCATGTTCGCAATTTCATGGGAGACATCAATATCTTGTTCGTTACTGAAGGCTTCGAGTTCCTTGAGTTTGGCATCCAGCTCCGCGACGGGTTGCTCAAAAGGCAGGCTAAACTGTGCACTCATGCAATGCTCCTTACTCGGTAAATTATTCGCTGATTGTAACGGATGTTTTCCGCGGAACCAGATCAAAGAGTTCTTCGACATCTTCGTTCAGCATGCGGATACAGCCCGCGCTGGATTGTTTGCCGATGCTGTCGCGTTCCCATGTTCCATGGATACCAAACCCGGTGAGTTCAGGATGATCGGTGGATTTAATGGCCATCCAGCGGGAACCCAGCACGTTTTCAGGATCGCCATATTCGATTTGCCGATTATCGGAAGGCCGTGTCCACGGAGGCTCTACAATTTTATCGACGAGCGTGAATTCAACGGCGGGTGTTTTACCAAACATGCCGGTGCCGACGCTATAGCGCTTAAAGAGCTTTCCGCCAAGCAGCAGGTCGAGCTCGTTTCTGCTTTTTGAGACGCGAATGGAAAAGTTGCTGTTGAATACAAGCAACCGGTCGCCGAGGCGGATGGTGTCGGATTCCAGCCCGTTCATGGTTTTAAGCAAAGCAACGGTGGTATTGTACTTCTTGGCGATCTTCTGGAGATAGTCGCCGGATTGGATTACATAGTATTCCTTGCCTCGCATCATTAAAGGCGCCTTGAGCAACTGCATGTTGACCTTGCCGAGCAATTCGATGGCTTCCGGATCGGAGTGGTTGGCTGTGATTCTAATGAGTATCGTCTGCGCATCGGCCAACTGGCCGGCCTCGATGGCTGAACGGGCATCGGCAATCATGGCCCGGGTTTCGGGCAAAGATGATCCGGTGTTCCCGGTTGACGGTGCTGTTCCCATGGCCGCCGGAGCGGGATCAAGGCTTTCCGGAGCCGGTGTTTCCTCGGCTCCAGTGGCTTCGGTTTTGTCGGATCTGAAAAGCATGTATGCCCCCACACCAAGTAAGTGCATGAGAACGATAATGAAAAAGATCACCTTAACCCGGCTGCGCCTGCGGTTTTGGTAGGATCCTGCATAAATTGGTCTGTTCGCCATAGTTGTGAAGCCCTCGTTTTGAACAAGGCCGATATTTATGCCCGATCAGCTATTTTGGTGCAATCATAATACGATTGTAGATGGAGCAGGGCGGCTTTACGGCCGGTTTACACCCCGGTGGAATCGTGAAATTCACTGGAAAACAACACTATATAACGGCTGAATGAAGGATCCTTGGATATATCCGCCCAGTGCCATTCAGGGTCGAAATACGGCACTAAATCAAATAAACACAGTTTTCAATTCTACCGCTAACAGATTATGGTAGATTGCGAGCGTTGAGGCGGTTAAAGAGTGTATTTGTACTGTATCGAAGGGGTGTAACAACGGTCATGAGGTTGGGCGGAATAATTATTGGAATCGCGGTGGCCATGCTTTTGATGCCTCATGTATCGATCGCGCAGGATGCGGCGGGCGCAGCCATGCTGTCCATGGAAACGAGTGCACCCGCTCAGCAGGAGCCGAAGGTTACAGCCGTATACGGGCTTTCCGCAGACGACTACCTGCCTGCCACCGAAACAGCACGGAAACATTTGCGTCCGAAAGTACGGTCCCGCAAATCGCGGCCATCTCTGGATCTGCCCGACGCTTTCTACTTTATCGGCGGCCCCATCTTTCTTTTCTTATTCCTGCGCGTGCTCGTGATTTTCCTCAACGGGTTCGAGGAAAAGAGAAAGGAAGAGCTGCGCACGGTTGCGCGGGACGTCTGGGAAGCTGAATAATTCCGTCCGTCCGCATCTCCAGACTTGCCGACGGCCATCTCCGTTGAATATTGTGCCCCGGTATGCTCAGAAACCTCAATATCAAAAATCTCGCGCTTGTTGACGATGTAAAAGTCGGGTTTAACGGCGGGTTGAATGTGATTACCGGCGAAACCGGCGCGGGGAAATCGCTGTTGATCGGTGCGTTGCGGCTTCTGCTCGGTGAGCGGGCGGACAAGTCGATGATCCGCACCGGTGAAACCTCCTGCTCGGTCTATGCCGAATTCGGCCTCGAAGATACCGCGCGCGTTGATGCCATTCTTCTGGATATTGGCCTTGAGCCCTGTGCCGGTGGACTGTTGATCATGCGGCGTGTAATAACCGATGCGTCCAGCAAAACAATGGTGAATGACGAGCCCGTCACCCTGCAGGTACTCAAGCGATTGGGCAATGTGCTCGTGGACATGCATGGTCCGTACGACCATCAGTCGCTGCTTGATACCGGAAACCAGCTTGAAATCCTCGACGCTTTCGGACAGGTGGGCGATGCCAAAGAAGCCTACCGGGCCGAGTATGCAATGCTCCGCGAAATCCAAAAACAAATCGATGCGCTCAACTCCGTCGACGAAGAGGATTTGGATCGGCAGATCGAATTTTTGGCCTACCGCGTCGCTGAAATCGAGGCTGCCAAACTGTCTGTCGACGAGGATGGACAGGTGGAAGAAGAACACAGCATTATTGCCAATTCTCAACAGGTGATCGAACTTGCCAGCGGAGCCGTCAATGCTTTGACTGAGGGCGAAGGGTGCGCCTTCGATGCACTTGCCGCCGCGCAGCGCAACCTGAACCAGTTGGTGAAGCTGATGCCCGAGGCTCAGGAATGGCACGATGAAGTCGAAAATGCAGTTGCGCAAGTGCAGGAAATTGTACGCTCCATTGAAAGTTCCGCCGCCGGAATCGACGCCAGCCCCGAGCGAATGCAATGGCTTGATGACCGGCTCACTACCTATCAGACGCTGAAACGTAAATATGGTGCAACGGTCGAGGAGGTCCTCCGGAACTGCGAAACATGGCAGCAGCAATTGGAGGAGTTGCGCGGCCGCGACAAAAAACGTTCCGAGCTGCAGACGGAGTTGGATGTGGTTTTCAAATCGGTGGAAAAGACCGGGCTGGCACTGCGTCAGCAACGCGAAAATGTGGCTGACCATCTTTCCGGGTGCATTACCCGGGAACTGGTGGATATTGGCTTCGAACATGGTTTCTTCGATGCGCAGCTCAGGCCATGCGATCCCGGGCCGTCCGGAATGGATGAAATTGAATTCGGCTTTGCGCCAAACGCGGGCGAGAATATGCGCCCCTTGCGGATGATTGCCTCAAGCGGAGAAATTTCACGTGTCATGCTGGCCACCAAAGCGGTGCTGGCGCGACACGACCATATTCCGGTGCTGATATTTGATGAAATCGATGCCAACGTCGGCGGCGAGATAGGCGGGGCGGTGGGACGCAAGCTCGCTCAGGTGGCGGAATGCCACCAGCTTATCTGCATCACGCACCTGCCGCAGGTTGCCGCCTGTGGATCCACCCATCTCGCGGTCGAAAAAAGTGTTCAGGATGGCCGCACCTTTACGGAGGTCCGGTTGCTCGATAACGAATCGCGGCCCGACGAACTTGCCCGCATGCTCGGCGGCAAGGACAGCACCAACGTCACCCTGCAGCATGCCAGGGAAATGCTGAGCCAATCCCTCTAGCCTGATCTATTCTCATTCATTTTTGCCGAAGGCGCAGCGATTTTACTTCGTCAACTTTGTTGCAAATGGTTCGCGGTAGGTCACTACTTGACGCCTCGTTGCCTAAGCAAACCCGACGCGTGAATATTCAGGCTGGGAGGCTGGAAAAACCTTCTGTAATCTTTTGCGAATGTCGTAGCTATTCCCGCGTAGGTTCGTCATATTTTGCTTATGCGAATTCCATCTATAAAAATTATTCAGGGAGGGATGGGTGCCGGTGTCTCGAACTGGCGCCTTGCCCAGGCGGTTTCCCGGATCGGCCAATTGGGAATCGTCTCTGGTACAGGGCTCGCCGAGGTCGTTGCACGGAGGCTTCAGGATGGCGATCCCGGAGGGCACATCCGCCGGGCGCTTGCACATTTCCCTTTTCCCCGTATGGCCACGAGCGTTCTCGATGGATTCTTTATTTCCGGAGGAAAAGCCGAAAACACCCCGTACCGTACGCTTCCCCTGCTTGATCTTGAAGGACGAAGAGAGCCTCAGGAACTCAGTATTGTGGGTAATTTCGTGGAAGTATTCCTGGCACGGGAAGGCCATTCCAATCCGGTCGGCATCAATTACCTTGAGAAGATTCAGTTACCTCACCTTTCCTCCATTTACGGGGCGTTGCTGGCGGGAGCGGCCGTAGTCATTATGGGCGCCGGAATCCCTTTGGCAGTCCCGGAAGTTCTGCGGGCACTGTCACACCACGAGCCGACGGAATATCCCGTTTTTGTCGCCGGTGCAAGCGGTGGAGGCGAGACCTGTAATATGACCTTCGATCCTTCGGTGTTTATCGAGGATGTTGCTCTGCCTGACGTTTTAGCACTTCCCGACTTTTTCCCTGTTGTTTCATCGGAGGCGCTGGCCTCGATTCTTTTGCGCAAGGCATCCGGTCCTATTGATGGATTTATCGTTGAAGGCAATTTGGCGGGGGGTCACAACGCGCCTCCGCGGGGACGCATGAGCCTGGGCGATAGCGGCGAGCCAATCTATGGGCAGCGTGATGAAGCAAAGCTTTCGGCATTCCGCGATATCGGGCTTCCATTCTGGATGGCCGGTTCGTTTGGTTCGGCCGAAGGATTGCAGCACGCATTGGACGAGGGGGCGAACGGGGTACAGGTGGGCACGGCGTTTGCGCTCTGCGAAGAATCAGGCCTGTTGCCCGAGGCGCGTCATGAGTTGATTCGCAAGGCACTCGCCGGAAAAGCGCGTGTTTTCACCGATCCCACAGCTTCCCCGACCGGTTTCCCGTTCAAGGTGGCTGAACTGGATGGAAGCCTGTCCGACGAGGCCGTCTACCAGCAACGGCGCCGTGTATGTGATTTGGGATTCCTGCGCCAACCCTATCGGCGCGATGACGGAAAAATCGGCTACCGGTGTCCGGCCGAACCCATCGCCGCCTACGTGGCCAAGGGGGGGTGCGAAGAGGATACCGCGGGCCGCAAGTGTCTGTGCAACGCACTCATCGCTAATGTGGGTATGCCGCAACGATTGCCCGATGGTAGCGACGATAAATGTCTGATCACGATGGGAGACGATCTGGCCGAAGTTGGGCGTTTTTGCCAGGAAGGCCAAACGGAATTCTCTGCCGGCGATGTTGTCCGGATTTTGCTAGGCGCGTAAGTTCACTATCCCTGTCGCCTGTTTCCGTACTCGCTTTTGTTCTCGTCGGCTTTCCTGAAGTTCGGCTATTTCCCCGCCAATGTGTGTTTCGTTACGTTCCCGTGCGAGTTGGATCTGGCGTTCGCGTTCCTGGAAGCGGGTTCCGGTCCATTGATAGCGATCTTCTTTTCCGGCTGCATGCTGATAAACAAACGGGGTAAAAATAAAACCGACCCCCATGTAATGAGAAGCCGGCTTTACTGATTATCCTGGAAACAGGCTCAGGATTCTTTTAGTTGTAGCTTCTTTCCCGACTTGATCCACTCGCCCAGGATAATCTTGCAATAAGCACCCGTGGAGAGTTGCATGGACGATGCACGTCGCTCCAACTCTTTGGCCATCTCCATTTTCATGTTGATGCCAATTGTCTTTGTTCCTTTTCCTGCTGGATTAGTAGCCATATCTACCTCCCTTCCTTTGTTTTGACCCTATAGGTCGTTTCGTTTTTTGCAAACTATATTTGTGAAAAATAATAACTTTTTCCGAGAGCGTTCTTCGAAAAACTCTTTGGTTGAATACGACAAGATCCGGCGGTTTACGTTGAATATTTGTTCGAATAAAAATTTAAGGACCGAAAGAAGACTTTTTTAGGCGTGTATTCGGCGCTGTCGCGTGGCTTCGTAGAGCAGGACCGCTGAAGCGGTGGAAACATTGAGCGAATCGTTCTTTCCAAGCATGGGAATCCTGACTTGAAGATTGGAATGGTCGATCCAATCCTGCGTCAGCCCGTCGTCTTCGGATCCCACCACGATGGCGATACCGCCTAGCATGTTGGCATCGGCATATTCCTGCTCCGCATCCGGAAGGGCTGCAAGCGATTGGATGCCCTTGTTCTGTAGCCATTGCAGGGTTTCTTCGGTCGAGGCCTCTGCGATGGGCATGAAAAAGAGCGTTCCCATGCTGGCACGGATCACATTTGGATTGTTGATGTCGGTCTTGTGTCCGCAAACGATGACCGCATCCACGCTGGCGGCGTCTGCCGTTCGCAGAATGGCACCGAGATTTCCTGGTTTTTCCAGGTTCTCCGCAATGAGCAGCAGCGGATTTTCCGGTAGCTCCAACTCATCGAGCGAACTGCCGACCAAGGGGGAGAGTGCCATCAGACCGTCCGGCGTGTCGCGATACGACATTTTACGGAAAGCGGCCTCTGAACACCGGAAGACGGGAGTTCCGCCATTGCGGATATTGGATGCCAGTTGATCGGCATCAGGATCGAGATAGAGCTCAGGGCAGAAATAGAGTTCAATAAACTCCCAGTTGCTTTCGGTGGCGCGCAGGATTTCGCGGCAGCCTTCCACCAGAGTTTGTCCGGTCTCTCTACGAACCTTGCCTTTTCGCAGTTTTACCGCCGCCTTCACGCGTGGGTTCTGCGGGCTTTCAATGGTCAGGGTGTTTTCCATTCGGCAACCAGTTTTTGAGCGAAAAGAGGCAGTTCGGGGTCGCGCGCGCCCATCCCAAGTATGGCATCGCCGGGTTTGGCACGCTGCTCCAGTCCATATTTCAAGGCCGCATAATCTGGCACAAGCATCGCCGGAATGCCAGCTGAATTGAGTTTGCCGACAAATTCCGAGGATGTGGTTTTCCGTTCCACCGTTCCACCCGCATAGTAGACGGGAAGAATAAAGAGTGAGGTTGGTTCTGCCTGCTTGAAAACGCGGATCAGATCCTCCTGATACTCGAACAGCGTTGTAAAGCCGTGCGGGCGCCAGTAGGCGTGGACGTTCCCATAAGCTTCTGCAACGGCCGACAGAGCTGCGGTAATCTTGGCCGGATTGTGGGCATAGTCATCGATGATGGTTACGCCTGCGGTTTCGCTAACGATTTCCAGCCTTCGTTCAATACCCCTGAATTGAGAAATCGCCTCACATACACGTTTCATGTCCATACCCAACTTGTCGCAAAGCGCGAAAGCACACCCAGCGTTCTCAAGATTATGTTGTCCAAGCATTGCAATAACATAGGGGTCAGTCCGGGAATTTAGGAATATTACAAAAATCCCCGACAGACCCCTAATGGTGGTTCCTGACGTCTGGGATTCGAACTGGTCAAACATCCTGTGGAGCTCGTTGAGTTCGTAGTGGTCTTTTGAAATGTTGGTGATGATGGAGTGGGTCGGGTGAAAGCTCAGAAACGACTTATCGGACTCATCGGCCTCAATGATCCACAGATTGGATGAACCCTTTCGGACATTGCCAAGCGATCCCTCGGTCTTCCAGTTAAGCACTGCCGCGCCGTTGTAAACGGAGGGATCTTTCCCGAGGCATTGAAAAATCCATCCGAGCAGTCCGGTGGTGGTGGTTTTTCCGGCGGTGCCGGCCACGGCGATCAGCTCGCTGTCACCGATAAGCTCTTTGAGGAATTCAGCGCGGTGGAGCGGGGGAATCCCCCGTTCTTTTGCGCTTACCAAGTCGGGGTTGTCAGATTCAATGGCGGTACTGTAGACGACGTGTTGGGTGTCGGCACGTATGCCCGATCCATCCTGCGGGAAAATTTGTATGCCGAGTTTTTTGAGCCCACGGAAAGGTTCGACATCAGGATCATAGCCGCGGTCGGAACCCGTAACGGAACAGTTGGAAAGGGCGGCAAGCTGGGCGAGGCCGTTCATGCCAACCCCGCCGATGCCAATGAAGTGAATATGCCGCATCGGAAGTCGGTTAATTTCCCATCAAATTCAGTAACTCTTCAATCTCATCCTTCTCTGCCGGTGTTACAGAAGAGGTCGTTGAATTCGGTTCAGCTGCGACGGGACTAT
>JAUVCG010000013.1 GCA_030595785.1 Kiritimatiellales bacterium
GGCGGGGCATTGACCGACTTCGCCCAGGCATCGAGTTTCTTACGCATTTTCGCGGCGCGCTCCGGATATTTTGAGACAAGGTTGTGTTCCTCGGCAATGTCATCGGCGAGGTTGAACATTTCCTCTTCTTCGTTCTCTACAAAGTAGCAGAACTTCCAATTTCCTTCGCGCATGGCCATGCCCGTCCGTCCGGCAAAACTGTAGTTGGAGTGGAACCAGTAAATGGCGCGCTCGGGTAGTGCTTTCTCGGGATCAGCCAGTGAGGTGGAAATATCGATCCCGTCGAGGATATGCCCTTCCGGATTTTTCAGTCCGGTCTGGGCGAGCAGGGTGGGGTAGAGGTCCTGTGTGATGATGGCTTCGTGGCTCAGCGTTCCTGCGGGAATGCGACCGGGGAAGCGGAAGATGTAGGGCACGCGGATCCCGCCTTCAACCAGTGCGCCCTTGCCGCCCTTAAGGATGCCGTTGCTGGTATTGGGTTCGTTCTTGCGCCACCAGTCGCCGTCGAGTTTGAGTGGAACACCGCCGTTGTCGGAGGTGAACACAAGCAGTGTATTGTCGGCAATGCCGAGTTCTTCAAGCTTATCCATTATGCGACCGACGGTGCGGTCGAGACTCTTGAGCATCGCACCCAGCGCCGGGTCGTGGTGCATTTCGCCTTTGGGCTTGGCTTCGAAATAGTCGAGTTCCGCTTTGATGGTTTCGAATGGGGAATGCACCAACAGGTCGGGGAAATAGAGAAAGAAGGGTTCTTTATCGTTCACGCTGCGCTGCATGAATTCAAGCGCCTGGTCGCACATGTAATCGGTCAGGTAGACACCTTCGGGAATCTTTTCGTCGGTGTTGACCCCTTTGGGAAGCAGCTTGGTGTTGAAGTGCTTATACTCCCGCTTCATCTTGAATTCATCGAAGCCCAGGGCGGGCGGTTGATATTCATCTTTCCACCAGCCAAGATGCCACTTGCCGAACATGCCGGTGCGGTAGCCCTGTGACTGGAAGGCCTCCGCGAGCGTGACCACATCGGCATCGAGGTAGCCCTGATGGGGCGGCTGGATCAGACGGGATTTGGGTTTGCCGTATTTTTTGATATTCCGGTGGTTATCGGATACGCGGAGCACCTTGTGACGTGGAACATCCCACCCTGACATTAGGCTGGCGCGCGTCGGCGCGCAGATCGGATCGGCGGCATAACCATTGTCGAAGCGCATACCCTGGCTCGCCAGCTTGTCGATGTTCGGGCTCTCATAATAGTCGCTGCCAAAACAGCCCGGCGAATTCCATCCCAGGTCGTCGGCCAGAATCAATACCACATTGGGCGGTTCTGGCGGGTAGGCCGCGGCAGCGTGGCAACAGGCGATGACTAGGCCAATGGACCATACTTTGGGCGTTGCGGTCTTCCGATGAATCCAAAAAACACGCATTATATTTCTCTCTTTTTTTACGATGGATCCAGTCCTGGATCAAGCGGATTCCACTGTGTGGATAACGCGTCGAACACGAAATGCACTTTTTACCAGTGGCAGATAATGAACGTCAATATCAATATACCGGTTAGAGTCTATACATAAAAGGGTTTATTCTAATGAGGGACCTTGTCGGCTGGAGCGTCGCGCGTGATTGGACCAATGCGCTGACGCCGCCAAAGGATGCGTTTGAGTATGATCTCACACCCTCCAACGGCTTTTTCAAGGTCGAAGCTGATATGCAGCCATGAGCCGACGAAAAAATAAGTACATTTATTTTTGAGAAAACGAGATAGGCAGCGTGTCTTGCCTAATAGGGGTGGGATCATCCGATCCAGACCAAAGAGTGCTTTATGATAAAACTATTACTACTTATATATATTTTGCTTTCACCGTGGTTTGCCTACTCAGCAGAAACGACGGCGGCCTATGTGCCGTTTTCGAGCATAGCGGAGGCACAGCCTGTTGTTTCAGCCATGCCTTCCATGGAGCCCGGCTACTCTAATCAGCTCGAACGCATGACCTTCTTCATGAATGGCGACTTTACCTACCCGCTGCGCGACATTCACGACTATGCCACTGGAAACCGTTCACGCGCCTTCCAGTTGTCGCACCCCGTCAGAGCGCATTCAACCAGTTCGTACGATGTGACCTGGGCCGACAACAATGTGGTCAATAAATATACCAAGGAGCAGGTGGCCTCATGGGCACCACTCCACACACCCGGCATCAAGACGCCCAATCCGCGCACCAAGGTCGTCAACTGGGAATGGGATCCGGACGATCCCGACGTCATTCGCGACATCACCAGTGGCGAAGCCTTTCCCAATGGCTCGTTCCCCGAAAACCAAACCGGCTACGGTGTCTCCGCACAGGGCGAGGTAGTTTCGGTCAGCTTCTGGGAAGACCCGGCCTACGCCTCCAGCCCCTACACCGTCTACTGCACCGCCGTTACCAGTAAGCCCGACCAGAACATTTTTAACGGCCGCTATTATTTTACCGGCATGCGCGACTATCTCCGCAGCAAGTGGCTGATGACCGCCATGCAATACCTTTCAAGGGCCTACCTTGAAAGCGGCGACGAAATCTATGCCGAATATGTGCGCGACATCCTCGTCGGCTATGCCGCGAACTACCGTTACATGCTGGGTGTGCGGGAAAACATCGATTCCTCGGGACGAATCGGCAGCTATGTTTTCGATCCGATGCTGGATCATATCGGCTCCCCTATGAAGCTGCTTCAACGGTTCCACCGCGACACCGGCTTCTACGTAGGCATCGATCGGCTTAATAATCTCATGGATATCTACGACCGCGTCTACAGCGCCGAAGCCTTCAACGAAACCGTTCCCGGAGAAGGGGTCAGCGCGCGCGACTTTATCGAGCAGAACTTCATGGAACCCATGTACGACCTGTCGTGGGACACCCGCCCCGGCACCGACGAGGTGGTCGGAAACATTGCCGACTATGCATTCGACACCTGCCATGCCGCCCTCGTGATGGGCAAACCGGACTGGGCGCGCATGTGCAACGACTTTGTCGAGATAAACCTCACACAGAGCATTGCCAGCTGGGACATGATCACCCTTGAATCGCCCGGCTACCATATCAACTGGGCAGGCAATGTATCACGCGTGGCGCACCTGATGAATTACTACGAAGATCCGCCGAGCTACACAGACAGCAATGGCGTTCACCTCGAAGGAAAGGACTACCGTCTGACCGACAACTTCAAGCGCATCTTTTTCAGCCCCGATGTTTTCCGCTATCCGGACGGACGAAACATTGCCGTGCACGATGCCGCCAACCGCGTACCCACCACCATCAAGAATGTGGGCTACCCCAACTACAGCGCCGGACCGATCGAAAAATGCCGCAACCGCATCGCACCCGGCTTCGGCCATACTTCTCTAGGGGATGGAGAGGACGACCGGCAGATGCAGGCACACCTGCACTGGTCCGGCGGAGGAAGCCACTCCCACAACGACAATCTGACCATCGGTCTCTACGCCTTCGGGCGCGAGCTCTACGGCGATCCGGGATACAGCTGGGCGGGATACGCCCGTGCCCCTTATGGCCACAACACGGTGTTGATCAACGGTCAAAATCCGAGTACAGGACAAGGTCGTATCGGCAACAATCTCTTCCACGCGCCAACCATGCCCGGCCTGGCCGTTACACGCATCGAACACTCCGAAGACTACCGGACGGTCAACTCAAACGTAGAACGCTACCGCCGTACCATGGTCCTCAACACCACTGACCTCGACCATCCGTATGTAATTGACCTGTTTGAAGTATTCGGCGGTAGCAAGCATGAGTTTTTCCTGCAGGGATCGATGCGCGACCGCATGCAGGCCGCCAGCAATCTTTCCGCCGGAGAAAAGCAGCCCTACACCACCGGCACGAGCTACTACAGCCTGCTCAGCAACATGGAGATCGGCGACGTCCGCGCCGACACCGCCGTAACCATGACCTACACCGATGATGTTCAGCAGGGTGTCAAGATTCACTTAGCCCACGACGCCTCTGACAATATGGAGCTGATCCTCGGCGACGGTCCGGTCTACTACGACACCTCCACCCCCTCTACCGGCGAACCCGGCATCTCAACGCCAAAGATGATTCTGCGGCATGAAGATCCCGGCGCGACGGACATGAACACCGTCTTTGCACTCGTACACGAACCCTTCACCGGCAACGCAACAAGCATTCAATCTGTGGATAAAACACGGGTCGAAAGCAACGGCGTTCCCGTCGAGCTGTCTCTGACCATCACCTTCACCGACGGACGCGTAGACCACCACCTCTTCTCGCTCGGTGGCAATAACGAGGTCAATATTGAAGATCAGCGCAGTATGTCGACCGGTCCGTTCAGCGCCGATGCCTCGTATGCCGCAGCCATTACCGACGGCTCCGACTGCGATCTCTACCTCGTCGGCGGAACCTCCGCCAACTGCGGCAGTAAAAACCTGAACCTTGCCGAAGCAGTTGTCACCGGCAGCCTACTCGATACGCACCGCGCCATTCTCGGTGCCGAAGAGGACGGCTATGTCAGCGATATCAGCCTGCCCGTCGGCGAACGGCTCGACCGCGAAATGATCTACATTGATTTTCTCAAGCTCGACGGTTCGGTCGACTTTGTTGACTCGTTCGAAATCAAACGCGTCGATGTGCACTCCAACGGGGTCTTCATCGCCATTCATCAGGATGCGGTTGTCGACTATGATCCCATTGATGGCGTCTTCAAGCAATATGCCGTCAACCTAAGCAACCGCGAAGCCGCACAGGTGCGCGTGCGCTACATGCCATCGGCCTCGACGGTCCCGTTAGCCTACATCACACCGAACCAAGGGCGCTGGGAGCGGGAGATGCCCTCCGAGACCCTGGCGGTTCATACCGACGACATCGTGATTAATACCCGCTATGCCAACGGCGCGGTTCGTGTCGGAGTCGATGCAGCACCGTCCGGTGTCTTGACAAATTCATCTGTGATTTCCGCCGCACAGATTGCCGCGGGCAACGGCACGGTGGTTCAGGCCCAAGCCGAAAACACAGACGGCGTGATGATTTCGCCGCTCATAAAACAGGGCTTCCGTAACATGCTGCCGACGCAAGCAGCCGGCACCAGCTATCCCGGATTGTTCTGCACCTATTCTCAGGGCGGCGGCACCGTACTGCCGGATATCCGCGTACCGGAACTGGGACTCTCCGATTCCAACGACTATGTCTGCGAAGGCTTTATCGATGTTCCAGCCTCTGGAATCTATTCCTTCCGCTACAGCGGTAAAGATGTCGTGCTCAAGATCAACGGCGTCGAGATCGGCAACTCGCTGACAGACGAGCCTCGGATTCCGTGGGCCGTGCAGGCGGCCCTGCAGGCCGGCACCCATGAATTCGAGATGTCGTTTATCTGGAATGATACCGACCAGGACAGCATGCGCAACATCGGCGCCTTTTTCCTCGACTGGAAACTTCCGGGTTCGAACGACTATGCGCACGTTCCGCCCGAAGCATTCAGCCATACCGCCGTCGGAGCAATCCCATCAGTCACCCTGCAGGTGGATACCAACCCGACCAACGCCCTCGCCTTCATCTTCTCGGTGGTCGCGTCCGACGATGGCCTTGGATCGCCCATCCCCGCTTCAAACATTGGATGGGACCTTGATGGCGACGCACGGATCGACTTCACCGGCGTGAGTGCACTGACTCACACCTATCCAGTTTCTGGAACCTATTCCGTGGAAGTCATCGCAATCAACGCTTCCGGCGAGCGCGCCAGCGACACTACGATCGCCTATGCGGGCGTCTCCCCATCCAACCGTCCACCAGTAGCCTTAAATGACGTGATCTCGGTCATGGAAAACAGTAGCACAAATGTCATGCTGACGGCTTCAGACGCAGACGGCGACCTGCTCATTTACACGATCATAGTGCTACCCACCAACGGTACGCTTAGCGGCACGGCCCCCAATCTGGTCTATGAGCCTAATACGGATTTTCATGGATTGGACGGCTTCACCTTCGTTGCAAACGACGGCCAGACCAACAGCGCGGAAGCAACGGTTTCGATCACGGTTACAGCCCTGCCGAGCACGGCAACCGTGGTTAGTATCGGCGGCACCTCCCCGTCCGGCGGAAGCAACATCCTCGCCGGCGGCGAAGGAACACAGACCCGCCAACGCGAGACAATCCGCACCGATTCGCAGCAGTTTGCAATCGGCCAGTCGTTCCAGCTGGCGGCCGTGCAGCCGGGCGAAGGCTACCGGCTAACGGATATCTACCTCAAATCGGCATCCAGCGAGAATTTCGATGCCTCTCCCAGCCAGCTGCAGCTCAAGGTCTTTACCGGCGCTCCCGGCACCAACCTGTTGAAAACCTACTCCTACGACCTCGCCGCCCTCGGCGACGGCACGGTCGCCAACGAAATTGCGGCCAACGACTGGGTCGAGTTCCATCTGGGTTCCGGCCTGTCGCTAGATGCCGGCGGCACCTATAGCTTCCTGCTGTTCTTCGACAGCACGGCCGACGCCAACAAGTGGGGCTTCCGAAGGGATGATTCGGGCATCTATGCCGGCGGAAACCAGTTCGAATGCACCTCCTATAACGTTGCCGACTGGATTTCCAACCCCTGGAACAACGTGGTGGCCGATAGCAACGACGACTTCATGTTCCATATTGCCGGCTCAGTGGTCCAGACCAACGTGGATACCGATGGCGATGGATTGACCGATGCACAGGAGATTGCGCTGGGCACCGACCCCGGTGATCCGTCTTCCGTATTTGAAATCACTGGAAGTACGGCCCTTCCTGTCACCGGGCGTTTCCGCATCACCTGGGTGAGCCGGACAAATGTATTGTACCGCATTTGGGAAAGCGCGGACCTGATCGGCTGGACCGTTGCCCGCGATTGGGCTGCGGCGCAGACTCCGCCGGAGGATACGTTCGAAATCGACCTCACACCGTCCAACAGCTACTTCAGGGTGGACGCACAAATCCAGTGATATCCGCCTCGCTGCTCGTATATAAACATTAATCGGTAAGGCTTTGCCCAAAAGGGATCGAACAATGGTCGGCAACCAAGAGGGATTGACCGTGCTGAATGGATTCTCCGGAGAGCCGGACCGTCTTGGGGTTCTTGGGCCTTAAACTTCTGGGGCTGGAGCTGACGGCAATCTATTGCGGGGTGGTCGTGCTTGGGTCGCTTTTGCTGGGGGCGGTAGGCAATCGCCTGCTGGGCGACCCTGCCAAGGCGTCAGAAAAATCCGGAGGCCGGGCGCGTTTCGAGGCGATTGAGGAACCCTTGCCCGGAAGTGAACCCGCCGGGATTTCGTTTTTCCGCCGGATAGGCCGGGCGCTAAAATGGGCCTTTTTCGACCTTGGAGCGGAGGTTAGCCTCGACCTGCTTTTCGGGTTGGCCTTGGCGGCTTTGATCGTTTCAATGGTTCCGATGGAATGGGTTGCCGGCTGGCTTGGCGGGAACGGGGTTCTGAGCCTGCTGCTGGTGATCCTGATGGGCATTCCGGTCTATACCTGTTCGGTGCCTTCCCTCGTGGTGGTGGCGTCGTTGCTGGCCATGGGGGCGAGCCCGGGCGTGGCCATTGCCTATCTCATCGCCGGGCCGGCCACCAACCTCGGCGAATTGACCGCCATTGGCCGCAACATGGGGCACCGGACCGCGGTGTTCTATGCGGTCAGCCTGCTCGCAATCGCCCTTGGCGGCGGCTTGGCAGCGAACCACTTTCTGGGGGGCGGCGGATTCGCCAGTTTCCAGACCTTGGAAGAAGGCATGTTTCGCTATGGCGGAGAAATTCCGGGGTGGCATATCCCGTTTGGGGTGGTGATGGCCGGGGTGCTGGGGTTTGGGGTTTGGAAAAAAATAAATATATTTTTTACGAATCCGTGTCTCCACTGTCGTTTCTGGAAGGACGTCTCCGAGGCGGTAACGTGTGCAGGAACCTGCCGGGTGAAAAGAATCAGTAGTTTTGTGGGACAGTGGAAAGAGACGCCGGGGATGCCGGCGGATGATGGGAATCGTGTTGTAAAGCCTTGATGGTGGCGGAGTCGGCAAGCATGACCCAGATTGCGTATTCGCACGAAAATATTGCTATCAGGAGAAATAGATAATGAAACCAAATATAATGCTGTTGATTTTAATATTGGGAGGCATAATGAAGCCATATATTGTGCGATTATCAGTTTTAACTATCCTCGTCCTTGCCGCAAAGGCAAACGCAGTACCAAATCCGTATGCAACGCTGGTATGGCACGACACACTCGCCGAGGCACTTCAGGAAGCCCAGGATACCGGGAAGAAACGCATCTATGCGGTGAGCTGGAACGAGGGCTGCGGACTTTGCGAGACCACAAAAGAATGGTACGCCGAGGATCCCAGTGTAAAACCGATCATCGAAGAGCATTATATCCTGTGGACTCCGCATCACTACAACGATACTGATTTCAGATCGACTTATTATTCACAAATCCCGCCAGGCGGCTCTTTGCCCTACGTTTTTGTGCTCGACGTAGACAACCTTGCGACCGTTCTCGACTCAGGCACGGGCACACAGTATCCGAATTTTATTTATGACATGTTGTTCCCCCTTATTCCTGTCGCGCCTACCTTTGCGGAATGGATAGAAACTTTCGGACTTCCGGCAGAGGAACAGGGGCATGATGATTGTCCGGGGGAGGACGGCGTGCCCAACCTGCTGAAATACGCCTGCGACTTGACCCCGACGAACTATTGCGCGACGACCAACCTCATGCAAACCGGCTCCTATACCGGCGCGTTTGAAGTGGTTTATTTTAAGTCCAAGGATACCGTCGACGTGCAGCTCGACCCGGTCTGGAGCGATTCGCTGACCAACGGAACCTGGACAACCACTGGTATTGCAACCGGGCAGCTGGAAGACGAGGACGGTCGCGAAAAATGGAAGGTGGTTGTACCCGCATCCCAGAAACAGGGTTTCATCCGGTTGAGGGCGACGCAGTAGTCAACGTCTATTGGCGACTCGCCCGACACGAACTTTTTCCCCGCAGGGGAATATCCTGATAGCGATTAACCCGACCGGCAAAACCGGGAGGTTTTGCAAGCGGCTCAAAGGAATATTGTTTTGATGCTTAAATCCAACAACAGACTAAAGAAAATACTACAGAGTTCCATTTGCCTGCTTCTGGGCGGGTGCGCGAATGTCCCCGTCCACCAGCAGCGGTTGGTTGCAAAGCCGAACATGACCTTTTCCGATTCGCTGGTCTTCAACTACGGCAATTCGCTGCAAAGCCAGATCGAGCCGGGATCGGCGACGACGGGCGGCGCGGCATCAAGCGGGTGCACATCATGCAAATAGGGCAGCGGATGCCCCTGCCGGTGGTTTTTCTTTCAATTATTTTCCTGAACCATTCCTTTGCCGGGGCAGAAACCGCCCCCGTCAGTTTGGACGACTGCTTCCAAGCCATGGAGTCCTTTGTTCCTGCCGCCCCGGCGGCGAAGCCAGCTGTTAATTCGTCGCCCCCCCCCGCAGGAGCCAGCCAGCTGGATTTCAGCCTCCCTGTCTTCGGTCGTAGTGAACGGGTGGCGCTGAACGATTTCAAGGGGGAAATCGTTGTGCTGGACTTTTTCGCCCACTGGTGCGAACCCTGCCGCAAGGCTTCGCCGCAAATCGAAGAGGGCATTGCGCACCACTATGCCGGGCGTGGCGGAAACAGAAGCGGCATTCCGGTTCATGTACTCGGCATCAACGTGGTCGACTCGGCCCCGGAAGCAACCGCGCGGTTTGTGGAGGAGACGGGGCTTGAACGGGTTCTCGACGACCCCGGCGGCAAGGTGCTCGAACTGTACAAGGGAAGCGGCCTGCCCCTGGTTGTGGTGGTTGATCTGACCGGAGAGGTGCCTCGCATCGCTTATGAAAGCATGGGCTTCAAGGGCGTGGAAGCTTTGCGAACAACCATCGATGCCATCTCCAACGGTGCCTCCGGCTGCTCCTCCTGCCTTCCTGCAGGGGCTATTGCTACCGGTGCTAGCGGTGGAGTTGCCACTCATGATGTGTCGGTGGGTGCCTCTGTTTTGGCCTCTAGCGACATCTCGCTGGTTGATTCCAGCCTCGAATACAAGATGCGGCACCTTGGAACGCGCATCACGCTTTCACTTCAGCATGGCTACACCGACCTGGATTTCCCCGGGTTTCCGAAGAACATTGTTTCGCCCGGCCCGCTTAAGGAGAGTCATCGAAAAGAGCATCGGTTCGGGGCGCAGGCGACGGCGCGCTTCAGTGTCGCCCCGTCGTTGGCATTGACGGTCGGCGGGGGTGGGGGAACCGGATTTGCGGACTACCGATCGCTTTGGATCGACGAATTCTACCATCAGCTGGATAAATCGCTGATCAAGTATGTCGATGACAATTTCCCCTCCCCGCCCGGTCCTCGCTCCTCCAACTATCAGGACCCCGATCCATGGAGCGCCAACACCTCGGCGGATCTGCGCTGGGAATACCTGCCCTCCTGCGGGTTCCTGACTCTGTCGGCCAACTATTCCGCCAGCGGCGGAACGCCTTCCTATCTGGAAGGCGACCTGATAGGTGGGTTTAAGGTGGAAAACAAGGTCTTTTATACCCCTGGGGCGGGGGTGTCGCTTGAAAACATCCTGACCAAGCGGTTGCGTTCCCAGCTGGATGCCCAAGTGCAGAAAACCACGGATCGCGAGGTGCGCACAAGTTTCAAGGGCTCTTTCAACTATGCGCTTCTGGATCATTTGGTTTGCCGAACCGAGTTCTCGTATGCACACGAAGATCCCGGTTTCGATGGATGGTCGGCCGGAGCCGTCCTGGAGAAGGATTGGAGCAACCGTTGGTTCCTGAGCCTGGCGGCCCGCTACTACGAGGATACCGGGGAAATCCTGGATACGGTGCCGGAAAACGCCTCTCCCCCCGCCGTACAGACATACCAGGGTGCGCTGGCCTTGCGGTGGCAGGGTGCTTCAAATTCTCTGAAGGCTTCCGTGGGTCCCTATTTCAACCGGTATCTGGAAGAACCGTCCGACCCTCGCCGTTTCCTCAAGCTCTACGAGGACCGGGACTGGATCTACGCGAATCTGGCCTACGTGCATGTTTTTTGATTGATGGCGAAAAAGGGATGTTTTCCCGCGAATTGAACCTTTGTACACGTTTCTTGTCGATAGCTACGGTGTGCAGTGGTTTTTTCATGGTGTGTTGCGAACGACCGTGTGAAGCTGTTTTAATTGGAGTGGAAGGATTGGAGAATATGAAAAGAAAAAAACGTATGATCGCGGGGGTTTTGCTTTGTTTTCTGGCTGCCGGGAATGGATGGGCCGTGCTGGATTTGACCGGTAACGGCATTAGCGATGTCTATGAAGGCCAGTACGGGCTGACCGGGCAGGAAAGCGCCGATTCGGATCTCGATGGCGATGGCTGGACGCTGGCGCAGGAATATGTGCTGGGGACCGATCCGACGGTGGCCGACCCATCGCCGATCCTTTTGAACGATTTTACCGTTTCGGCCGGGGCGGGCGGGCTGACTTATGAATTCATGGCGCACGACGGACTGCGCTACAGCGTGGAATACTCGGACAATCTTTCTTCCAATGATTGGACGCTGGGCACTGAAATCCTCGGCGACGACAGCCTTCATTCGTTTGTCGATTCCGCGACCAATGGCGCGCGCTTCTACCGCCTGAACGCGCTCGGCACCCTGGCCGATGCCGACAGCGACGGGCTCGACTCGCGCGAAGAGGCGCTGGCCGGAACCGCAACCGGAAATCCTGACAGCGACGGCGACGGTCTGCCGGACGGTTACGAGGCCATTAGACCTTTTTCCGATCCCGATGTTTCGGGAAGCCACGTACTCGCGACGCTCGACTGGTTTGAAAACTGCGAGGCGCTTACGAATGGTTTGCTGAACGGGCAGGACGGCTGGGTGGTTGAAAAAGACAAGCAGGCGCTGGTGCAGGCCGGTACGGCCGCCACGGGGTTGAAGGGCATCCAACTCACGGCACTGGAAAATCCGGTGCTGGCCGAAAAATATTTTGATGGCGCGGCGATTTCCAATGTCTGGGTCGATTTACAGCTGCTTCCTGGCGCAACAGGCAGTGATCCCGCGATTCTCGGCACGCTGGCTGCCACGGCGGTTTATTTCACGGACGCTGGTCACCTGAAGGCCTTCGATGGAACCAGCCAGACGTGGGTCGAAGACAGCTTCAGCAGCGGGGTGGACGTTAACGAATGGCGACGCCTTACCTTCAATCTCGACTATGCCGGTCAGCAGTGGCTCGTCTATGTGAACGGAGCCTTGGTGAACCCCGCGCCGGGCGGCGTCCCTGCCTTTTTCGGCTTTTCCAACGCCTCGCCGTTTTTCTATCGCCTCTCGTTCGAGGTGAAGGGTAGTGAAAACGAACTCTATCTCGACGACATACTTGTTGCGACCACCGCACCTGCGGGTCTCGACGTAATGCCTTAAAACATTTTTAGAAAGGAATTAAACCCATGAAAAACCATACTGTTCGTTTTCTCTGCCTAGCCGGGGCGCTTGTCCTCGCTTCCACACCCTTGGCCCATGGCCAGGTGGTTCCGACCAATCCCGATCCCGATCCGTTTGGCGATCGCAACGAGGATGAATATCTCGACACGCTCGCTACGGGGCGCTGGTGGGATCTGGCGACCTACCCGCCGGCCAGCTATTATACCGGTGGCCTGTTCTTTAATTCGCAGGCTCCGTTTGATATGGTCAGGGACCAGCCGCGCGACGAGACTTTGGCATTCGCCCTCTATACTCATGATTTCGGTGTGCTTAAGCTGACTGCTCAGCTCTATCCGCTGAAGGAGGGCGAGTCGATGGTGACCTGGCTGGATCTCGACTTCGGGAGCGGCTGGACCAATGTCGCTTCGGAAGCGGTCGAATACCCCGGCTGGTTCGCGCGCTACCGGATCGAAAACTGGGACAATACCCAGGATATTCCCTACCGCGTCCGCCACAAGGCCAGTGCTGCCTACAATGAAAATTCCTATGAAGGGCTGATCCGCCACGACCCGGTTGAGAAGGACACCATTGTCGTCGCCGTGGCCGGCGGGTTGGGGCAAACCTGGACGGATCCCTTGCAGGAGCTGGTGGATCACATCCTGGCGGAGGATCCCGATCTGGTGGTCTTCAATGGCGACCAATACTATGTGAACTACGAGCATACGGCCGGCTGGCTGAACTTTGGCTTGCAGATGAAGGAACTTTTCCGCGAGCGCCCGGTGGTCTGCCTGCTCGACGACCACGACTACAGCCAAGGCAACATCTGGGGCAATGGCGGGATGCTGGGCAGTTCCCGTTCGGGGGAAAGCGGCGGATTCTTCCATTCGCCGGACTTTGTGAACATGGTGCAGACTGCCATGGCCTCGCACATGCCGGATCCGTACGATCCCACCCCCTTGGTGCAAGGAACCCCCATCGTTTCGTTCGATCCGCCCACGCCCGGCAATGAACCCGGCAACGAGATCAACGTCTACTATACCCGCCTGCGCGTCGGCGGCATCGATTTTGCCCTGCTCGAAGATCGTAAGTGGAAGTCCGGATATAAAAACCCGACGAATACGGTGTACAACTCAGACAAGATTACAGACACCAATCTTGATACCCTGACGCTCGACCAGCCCGGCCTCGTGCTGCTCGGCCAGCGCCAGCTCGACTTCCTGCGCGACTGGGGCCAGGACTGGACCGGCACGGAAATGAAGGCCGTTCTCTCCCAGACGGCCTTTGCCTGTGTGCCCCATATCCATTCCAGTACCCGCCAGGTGGCCAACCTCGATGCCAACGGCTGGCCCCAGACCCCGCGCAACAACGCCGTGCGCGAGCTCCGCCGGGCGTTGGCCATCCATATCTCGGGCGACCAGCATCTCGCCACGGTGGTCCAATATGGCATCGATGAGTTTGGCGATGCCCCCTATAACTTCGCTACTCCGGCGGGAAGAAACAGTATTTTCCACCGCTACTGGCATCCGCTGGGCGAAACCAATGGCCCCAATCCACGTGCCGCCACCACGCTGCCGTGGACCGGCGACTACCTCGACGGCTTCCAGAACCGCATCTCCATGCTGGCCTATGCCAACCCCGGCGATGGCGGGGTGACCGACCGCCGGGAAGGGTTTGCCATGGTGCGTTTCCACAAGCCCGAACGCCAGATCACCATGGAGGCGTGGGACCGCTATCTGAAGGATGCCGAAGTGCTGGTGCCGGCCGCAGCGGCTGCCGCTGCGCCCGCTGCGTTGGCCGAGGGCGTGGTGGGGGTCTCCAACCTCGGGGCCAGCGCCCCGGCGGCGGACATCATTGCGCAAAACCTGGCACAAACCACCGCAGGGAACAGACCTGTCGATTGGCATAATGCCACGACCCATTCCTTGATCGGCCAGTCGTTTACCGCCACGCGGTCCGCCACGCTCGAGGGGATTTCATTGAAGCTGGATTCCGCTGAAAACTTTGCGGCGTATGACGCGGCGTCTTTCAGGCTGAAGCTTTTTCAAGGCAACAATAGCTCGGCAACCTTGCTGGGAACCTATGCGTATGATGCCACGGGGGTTGGAAGCGCCGCCGTCGGCGACTGGATTCGCTTCGGCCTAGGCTCTGGCGTGGCTCTGTCTTCGGGGACGGTCTACAGCTTCCTCATGGTGAACGGTGTCGAGAATGCGAACCACATCACGAGCTTCGAGCGAACCAAGGTGCCCGAGGACTACATCGCTGGCACTGAATTGCGTGCGGGCAACAGCTACGACATCGCAAACTGGGAAACCGATCCATGGGATGTGGTGGCCGGTGCAACCCAGGATGATGTGGCGCCCCAGGCCGGGCACCTGCTGTTTGTTGTCGACGGGCCGGACGGGGGCGGTGGCCCTACCGGCACGGTGGAGGTCGTGACCGGGCGCTGGCAGTTCCCCGGATGGCCGGTTACCATCGACATGGAAGATAACGACGGACGCGCCGTCACGCACGTCCTGCCCGAAATGGTGTTTGCGGGAGTCACCGATCCGGTGGTGCAGGTGGAGCGGGAATCCGACGGCGACATTCTCTACACCCTGCGCATCCCGGGCGACACCTGGACGCCCAAGGTCTATGCTGCGGGAACCTACACCGTGAAGGTGGGAACCGACCGCCCCGACCAGCAGACCTTCACCGGCATCGCGGCCGTTCCGGCCGATAGCGACGATGCCCGCAGCGTGACCGTCTCGATGTAAAGCACGAAGGGGTTGGGAAGCATGGGAAAAACAGGAGTAGGTTTGGTGTGTTTGCTTGTGCTGGCGGGTGTGCCTGCATGGGGCGGCCATCCGGATTCATCGGAATGGACGGCATTGTTCAATGCGGATTTGTCGAATGCGGACAAGCCCGAAGGAGTGTGGTCGGTTGAGCAGGGGGTGATGACGGCAACCGAAGATGAAGCCATCTGGACGGAGCGGGACTACGATAACTTCGTGCTGGATCTGGAGTTCAAGACAGCACCCGGTTCAAACAGTGGTATCCTGCTCTATTGCACCATAACCTGTGTGGATCAGCAAATCGATGTGGAGCTGAACGGTGAGCACGCAACCTCCATGGATATGGCGCTTTGGACGGAAAAGGAGAGGAACCCCGACGGATCGAAAATCCCGTCGTGACTGAGCTCGGTGGATTTCAGCAAACGAAATGCTGTCCTTTTGTTAATAAATCGCTATATTGGCTGTGTTGAGGCCTTGGTTCGGAAAAGAGAACCCGGCTACAGCAGGCCATAGCGATGAGCGATCAATACAACACACGACAGACGCTAATTCAGCGGATCCAGGCGAACCATGATGATCAGTCATGGGAGGAGTTCCTGCGCATCTATCGTCCCTATATCTATGCGATTATTCGCAATATGAATGTTTTTGCAGATGATGTGGAAGACCTGGTTCAGCAGGTGTGCATCAAACTCTGGAAGAATATTGCCGGAATGGAGCTCACCGCCTCCCATCGTTTCCGCAGTTGGTTGAGTTCGGTGACCATCAATTGCGTTAAGGATTTTTTTCGGAAGTCCGCGAGGGATGCTGAGCGCATCGAAAAGGCTGCGGGGGATGAGTCACTCGCCCATTTAAGATCCGTTGATCTTCCCGATGTTGAACAGATCGCCCTGCGGGAGTGGGAAATCCATTTAACCAATTTGGCGATGGAAAATATCGAGCCGTTTTTTACCAGGCAAACCATCGAGGTTTTCCTGCTGAGTCTGGAGGGGTTGAGCGCAAAGGAAATCGCCGGGAAAATGAACCTGTCTGAAAATACGGTCTACTATCAGAAAAACCGTTGCAAGAGACGGTTGATCCAGGAGGTCGCGCATTTGAGGGAAGAGCTGGAATAGCGGTTTGGAGAGGGAAGTTTGCAGTTAGATGTTTGAAGTTGAGAGTTTTGGATCCGGCTTTTCATGTCGCAAGCCTCACACGAGGTGGGGCTGTAGCTTTGTGACAGTAGCGCGTTGAAGCGTAGCGCAAACATAATTTGCTGAAAGCAAATAATGAGCGAAGCGAGTGATTCACCGGCAATCCACAAATCCCAAACTGCAGTTTTCAGCGTTCGTATTCCTCTTCGATCACCTCGATGCCTTTGTACCTTATTTTTTGAATGATCTCTTCGGAGTAATCGCCTTTACCGAGAGTCACCCGTTCGAGTTTCATGCCCTGCAGGGTCCATGGAAGCGTGTTGAGGGGTTTGAGCAATACACCGACCATGCGAAGCTCCCGGGTGTTCATTCTTTTCAGATCCCGTGTTAGTGAGATCGGAGTGTGGCTGATATCCAGTGAATAGAGTTTGAGTGGCATGAGAACGTTTTGGCGGTAAACCAGTGGAATGGTTATGAGAAGCTGACTGTAGGGCGTATGCGACAGATCCAGGTGATAGCCTTGCGGGCGTTTGCTGAGTTTGAGGGAGGGGATTTCCGGTTCATTGAGTTCGTTCAGCCGGGAAAGCATTACGGCAGCTAGTTTAATATGCTCTTCCGGAACAATTCTGCTTGTCTGCTTGCCATGATGGAAATACATGAAAAGGCTCATATCCCGATTGATGATCTCGGAATTATTCAGCAATCGAGCCAGATCGCCAGCACGTAGAGAGGTATAGTCGTTAGGTTTGATGGCGGAGTACTGCTGGCATAGTTCCATCCAATCCTGCTGCATCTTGCCAGGATTCTGCAACTGCTCAAGGGCGTTGTATGCTGCATTGAACTGTTGCAACATAAGGTGCATTTGTGCTTTTTGAAGCAGAATTTCCTGCCGTATTTTCGGGGTAATATCAGCTTGCGCGAGAAGCTGTTCGGTTACGGGTATCATGCTTCCTGCACTGATGTAGTCGCGTACACCTTGTGTATGGTAGGACAACGTCGCCAATTCTTCACTGATGCGAATGGATTCCTGATGTTCTTTCTTGTAGAGGGCAAAGTTTTTTTCAGCGATCTGCTTTTGATGGTTGATGATGGTCAGGTTGACGCTCACCACGAGGGTCAGCACAACTAAGAAAGCCATAATCCAGAAGGTCACTTTCCTGTGCCTCTGGTTGAGCAAAATTAATCGGGTGAAGATCCCTGCATGTTCCGCGTCGGTCGGGTAGCTGGCCAGAAATCGGTTAACATCGTTTTGGAGCTTCTGAACGCTGCGGTAGCGGTTTTCGGGCTTGGTTGACAAGGCTTTCATGGTCACGGCGGCAAGCGAGGACGAAACCGGGCGCCCGGAATGTCGGTTGCGAGGGTGGATCACTTTGCCGTTTCGGGTGTTTTCGATCACCTCGTTGGCGCTGTCGCCATCGACCGGAAGTTTGTTGGTCAAGATCATGTATAAAATGGCGCCGAGGGCATAAATATCGGTTTGAGATGACAGTGTTCCGTCGGAGGCTTGCTCGGGTGCCATGAACCCCGGTGTGCCCTTCAGGGTGCCTGAGAGCGTCATATCGTTGAGCACTTCTCCGTCAAGACCGCGGTATTCGACATTTGTATGGGTCTCCTCGTTGAGCCCCACGTGCGCCAATCCCCAGTCGCACAGGAGCACTTCACCAAACTGCCCCACGCGGATGTTGTCCGGTTTGATGTCGAGGTGCAGAACCTCACGGGAGTGGGCATAGGCCACGGCATCGCACACCTTGTTGTAAATCCCCAGTAAGGTTTCCAGGGGATATTGGGTCTTATAGGCGGCATCGCCGCTCTTCAGTTTCTCGATAATGTCCTTCAGGCTATCGCCCGGCAGCAGTTCCATCGTAAAAAAGGGGGTGTCGGATTTCCCGATTCCCATGTTGTAGACCGGTACAATATTGGGGTGCATTAGGTTGGCGGTCAGCTGGGCCTCCCGCAGGAACTGCTCAAGATCGTCCGGGGTTTTCGTCTCGATGGGATAAGCCATTGCAACGCAGCGTTTCAAGCGCTGGTCGAACGTGCGAATAATTTGCTTTTCACCGCCGGAGGCAATCGGTTCCAGCTCCTGGTAGCGCTCTTCCGAGCTTTTCAAGGCTTTAAGAATGGGATTGGACCATTCCTGCTCTTCAGGCGTCAGTTCATCTGGATCGGCCGCATAAAACTGGCGCAATACGCTTTTTCTGCGTTGATAGCGATCTATATCCTTGTTGTCCTCGTTGTTCATATTGAGCCGCAGTCTATAGCAAAATGGCGATGGAAGGAAATAAAACGTTTGTTTCAAACGCCAATAAAAGAGCCGACAAAAACACTCCGCAGAAAAACGAATTTATTCCACGTAATTCAAAATACGTGGCGTTTATTGGTACAATAGGAGTTGTATGTGCTGTTTCAGTCGTGATGTTAGGCGAATGCTGGATGGGAAAACGCTCAAAACAAACAGGTCCGGGATTGCTTTGCAGTAGATAATATAGAAGTGGCCTCGATTTCTTTATTAGTTTAGGTGAATCGGCTCGGAATTCCGGGAGTGTATGCGAAGGAAGAATAAACAGTGGAAAAAGGAGATAGGGAGATGAAAAAGAAACAATTGATCATTATTGCAGCTTTGACTGCCATGGCGCTGGGCTCCTCGTATGCGGCGGATATTTCCAATGGAGGTAGTTCGGCACCGCTGCCAGCGTTTTCCATTGCACAGGTCACGTCGACAACCGGGGATGTCGGCATCCGACCGGTTGAATGGAGGAGTGCCACAGTCCATTCGGTTAGCGGCCAGAGCTTTGTGGCAAGCAAAACTGCAACGGCAGGTAGCATTTCGGTGCTTTTGACCTCCCTCGAGGATTTTACCGGTTATGATGTCGATTCAATCGAACTGAAGGTTTTCGAGGGCGATCATATCACACGCAATGCCACTGCACTGGATTCTTTTGTCTATGATCCGACCGTGCTCGGCGACGGCGTTCAGAATGTCTGGCTGGAGTTTGGTCTCGATGCCGGTATTTCGATGACCAATGGGAATACGTACAGCTTTCTCTTCTGTTTCAATGCAGAAAGTACTAATCATACGTTTAGCTTTAAGCGCGCCAAGAATTCGCCGCTCTATCCCGATGCCGAAGAATTGCGTGGAGGAAACTTGTATGACATTATCAACTGGAGCACTGATCCCTGGGATGATCAGGCACCGATTGGTTCCTCTGTTGCCGCGCTTGGCGGCGATCTGTTTTTCTCGGTCAACGAGCTGATTACCGAAAATATTGCCCCGGTTGCAGACGATATCGCCAAATCCACCCTGCAGACCAATGCTGTAGAGATCACTTTAAGCGGTTTTGACGCCAATGGTGACGCGCTGACTTTTGCGATTCAGGATTCCCCGACCAATGGTACGCTGACCGGTACGGCTCCCGATATGACCTACGCTGCGGATCTAGGCTTTTTTGGAATAGACACCTTTACCTATGTTGCCAATGACGGCACCACCAACAGCGAACCCGCCACCGTGACCATCACGGTTCTTGAGAGTTCCGGGCTGATGTCGAGTGTCGGTGCCGACGACCCGGCAATTTCCATCACCAACCTGATTGGAACAGCGCTGGCAGGTTTCTCCCGCGAAGTCATCCGCACAGACAGCCAGACGTTTGTCATCGGCCAGTCCTTCACGCTCGCCGAAGAACAGAATGTGTCGGAAATTTATATACAGTCAGTCAATACAAGAGACTTCGCGGACTTTGTCGGTGCTGTTGAAATCAAGGTATTTTCCGGAGTTGGCGGAACGGCCACCCTGGAGCAAACCTCCATCTTCGATGTAGTGATCAATGATCAGGCGGGTGATGATGTTGCCACTGGTGAATGGGTCCGGTTTACGCTGCAGGATGGCGGTGTGACCCTCCCTGCCGGCGAAAACAGCTTCCTGGTGCATTGGTCGCTAAAGGGAGACGGCAACAAGTGGGGATTTGCACGAAACAAGACGGCAAGCAGTTATTCCGGCGGCGTTCAATATGAGTTTGTTGCGCAATCGGGTGATGCCTATCCGCAATGGGATACGGATCCGTGGGCATCGGTCTCTGCGCAATCGGACAAGGATTTAACCTTCTATGTCAATACCGGCGAATCCACGGTTACTGCAACTCAGCTCTATGTCACGTGGGCAGGAGTAAACGGTGCCAATGCAGCTGACATGTTGGATGATACCGACTTCGACGGCATGAGTGAGTTGCTTGAATATGCGCTGGGCGGAAATCCGACCACCAACGACGCAACAACCATCCTTCCGGTAGCTACCGAGGATGGTGGGTGGATGTACTATGTCTACAACCGCCGCGACGATGCTGTTAATCGTGGATTGACATACAGCGTGCTTTCTACCACCGACCTGATATTCGGCCCCATCACCAACGCCACCGAGTTTGTGGCAGCCGCTGCGGCCGAGGGCGGTTTCGAATCGGTGACCAACCGCATTTCGACCGCCACGGAGGGCAAGCAGTTCATGGGCCTCGAGGTCGAATTGGCCGACTAGCTTATTAAGGTCTTCCTCTCGGTACCCTGCATGACGCGGGGTGCTGGCGGGAGGAAAAACAAAAGGAGAAAGAAAATGAAAAAATCAGTACTCATTGCGCTGGTCTCTGTCGCCGCCATCGGCGCGCAGGCTGGTGTGATTACAAACGTTGGAACGACTGCTCCTGCGGCTAATGTGTTGACGGGGGTAGATATTGTCGGCGGGACCGTTCGGCAAGCGGTGAAAAATGCACCCGCCGTCAATGAGGTTGCAATGGGGCAGGTGTTTACCTTGGGAGCCGTTGCCCCGACGCAAAAATACCAGTTGTCGGATCTTTACCTTAAATCATATAGCAATGAGGATCTTTCCACGATGACCGGAAACTTGGAGCTCAAGATTTTCGCGGGAATCAGCGGAGATGCGTTGCAGACGTTAAGTTATGATCTTGCCACTTCTGCTTCCGTGGCAAAGGATGACTGGATCAAACTGGATATGGGGGGCATGGAGTTGGCTGCCGGCGGACAGTATTCTTTCATGGTTTTCATGACGGGTGAAGATATTGATAATAACTGGGAATTCTATAAGTCCAAAGGTTCCGTATACGGCGGAGCCGGAGATCACGCGTTGTACGCCTCTACACTGGATGTCCTCACGGCGTGGAATTCTACGGATCCATGGTCGGCTCCAATTCTGCATCGGGATGATTCTCAGGATCAGGCATTTTTCTTTGCCGGAACGGTGATCCCGGAACCTGCGACACTGGGTCTGTTCGCCGTTCTTGGCGGCGCCATCCTGGGTGCACGCCGTATCTTTTCCCGGTAGTCTTTTATCGACGAGGAACAAACTGGAGATGCGGTTTTACCGCATCTCTTTTTTAGGTATAACGGACAGATTTCAGGGAAAATATAAAAGTGGTATGCCCTGATTTTAAGGGTTCAGTGGCCGCAGCCCAGGCGCAGGAAACCTCTCCGCGCCTGTGGCACCGCTCGGCTGAAGACTTTTCCCGGCGGCATTCGACCTGTTACGGGTAGAATCTACATGGACGTTAACGCGAAATTTAAACTGGGATGGACAACGATATGAAGAAATGGTGTGTTGTATGGTGGATGGTCGGCCTAGTGGCCGGCGCAAGCGCGTTGGAAACAACGATTACCTGCGAGCAGATCGCGGATCAAGTGGATGTTGCCGTTACCTGGTCCTCATCGACGGTTAAGGGCTACCGGCTCTATGGCCGGCCAAATATCGTCTACGGGGATTGGGACGATCTTACCGACCGGATTGCGACACCGGGGCTGTTCGAAACCAACCTGCCGAGTGCGCAGTATTTTTTCAAGGTCGAAGAATACGAGCTTAGTGCCCCCTCCGACGGCATGGTGCTGATCCTGGCCGGAACCAACAGCGGAACCGATCCAGACTTTGGAAACTATTCCCTGACGGTGGGTCGCTTCTGGATGGATACGAAGGAAGTCTCCGGCGCGGAATGGGACGAAGTGGTCGGCTGGGCCACCAACAGCAGTAGCTACGCCTTCCCTAACTTGGCAGCCTCCGCGAAAGCGCCGAATCATCCCATTAGCAGTATCAGATGGATCGAGGCAGCACTCTATTGCAATGCCAAGAGTGAGAAGGAAGGTCGAACGCCCTGCTATACGAAGGATGGCGAAGTGTTGCGGTCGTACAGCTTCACGTCGTTCGAGGTTGACTGCAATTTTCAGGCCAATGGCTATCGTCTGCCCACGAACGATGAGTGGGAATATGCCGCTCGCGGCGGCTTGTCCGGCAAGCGCTTCCCGACGGGAGATACCATCTCCCATGACAAGGCCAACTATACGGCGAATAATACCTTGCCGTATGACGATAGCAACGGCCCGAATCCCGCCTACTGGATCAATAAAGTGACCCTGACTCCCTACACGGCACCGGTCAGTGATTTGCCACAAAATGGCTATGGCCTGTATCACATGGCGGGCAATGTCGGTGAATTTACAACACTCTTGATCCCCGTGGAGATGGTCATGTACACAGAGACTATGGTTCGCGGCGGGAGTTGGGATACCGCTGGAGACAAGCTTCGGTGTGGCGATAAACCCCTGACAGGGGGATGGATGTCTAATGGCTACCTCGGCAACGGGGATACCGGCTTTCGCACCGTCGTCTCCGCTCCATAACTTATTTTACAGCCCGTGGAAACCGATCCGAACAGGTTGGGCGGTGTTTGGTTTTTTTTCGTCTGCGCGGGTTGATTGCCGTAAATTAGAGATTTGATATGAAACGCAATACACCGAAAACAATCCATCTAATTATACTGGGTTGCCTTGTTGCATTCGCGATGCCCCGGGGAACGCCTGCGGCGGCCATCACTTGGAACGCTGCAACCGACACCACCGGCAAGAGCCAGTTGGTCGAAGGCAATGTTCTGCTGGCCTATAACGGCGGAAAGACCTCGTTCGTCATTACCGACGGAGGAGCCGGGGGGGGCACAGGCTACAACTTCGAGGCCAAGAATTTCACGAGCTTCAACTTTACGGCCACCGGAACCGACGAAGGAGAAGTGCCTGGCCATCGAACCCTCGATAGCATCTATCCGAACAGCCCAATCAGTACCACGGGAGATGCAAGCTTTGACACGCTCGTTGAAACAATCACCGATGCAAAAACCGGCATCCAGAACGGAACCATGACCCTCTCCGGGCTCACCGTCGGCGAGGACTATGCCGTCCAAGTTTTCTACAACGACCAGCGCAACGACCAAACCCTCACCCTTGGCGATGGGCAAGGCAACCGCGTGACCATCAAATGCGGTGTTCTTGCGGGCGAACAGCCCGACGACTATGGGCAGCATGCGGTGGGTAACTTCACCGCCGATGGCACAATCCAGGCCGTCACCCTGCAATCCACCGCCGGAAACATCCATGTGAACGCCATTCTCCTGACCCAGATTAGCCAAGCCCCGTTTCCCGAGGTTCCGGCTGGGGTTGCGGCCTTTCCCGCCAATGGGCGTGTCAGTTTGCGCTGGGATGCCAACACCCAGGCGGGCTTCGAAAACTTTGTCGTTAAGCGCGCCACCGTCTCCGGCGGCCCCTACGCCGCGTTGCC
>JAUVCG010000019.1 GCA_030595785.1 Kiritimatiellales bacterium
CACCATCCCCAAGTTCAAATCGAACGAATTGCAAACTGATTCATCTTCCGTGTATTCAGTGTATTCCGTGGTTAAAAAAGTATTTGGAGAGAATGAATGAAGAATGTTTTGATTTTAGGGGCGACGTCGGACATGGCGCAGGCCATGGCAAAAAAATATGCGGCGGAGGGGTGGAGTCTGACGCTGGCGGCGTTGGAGTCGGAGCTGCTCGATCCCATTGCGGGTGACCTGCGGGTTCGTTCGGGAACGGATGTCCAGGCGTTGGCGTTCGATGCAACCGACTTTTCAAATCATCGGGACTTTTATGAATCGCTCGAAACCAAGCCTGATGCAGTGATTTGTGTCTTTGGTTATATGGGCGACCAAATCCTTGCCTGTACAGATTTTGATGAAGCACGCAGAATTATAGATATCAACTATACGGGAGCAGTCTCCATCCTGAACGTGGTGGTGGAGGCTTTTGAAAAACGTGGAAGCGGTTCGATTGCAGGGATCAGCTCTGTGGCGGGTGACCGCGGGCGCCAGAGCAACTATATCTACGGCAGTGCCAAGGCGGGCTTTACGGCCTACCTCTCCGGTCTGCGCAACCGCCTGGCCAAATCCGGTGTGCATGTGATGACCGTCAAGCCGGGATTCTGCCGCACGAAGATGACTGAAAATCTGGAGTTGCCCGCCGCACTCACTGCTACTCCCGAACAGGTGGCCCATGCGGTTTTTCAGGGATTGGAAAAGAGGCGCAACACGGTCTACACCCTTTGGATGTGGCGGTGGATCATGCTGGTGATCCGGCACATTCCGGAGGTGGTTTTTAAGCGCATGGGAATGTAGGGAGATATTGCGTATTACGTACTACGTACTACGTATTGCTTGCAGGGGGGGGTGCACATGAGTTTCGATAATACGCAATACGCAATATGCAGTATTCTACGCATCCCGGTAATCGATGACGGTCTGTCGGTAGGATTCGGGAATTCCGATATCGAACCGCCGCCCTTTGATCCGGCATCCGGCAAATCCCTCTTCCTGTCGCAGCTTGTCCATGCACGAGGTCAGTTGAAATTCGCCGCCTTCGCGCATGTTGTGTTTAATATTGTCCTCCAGCAGTTCAAAGATTCTGGGGGTAAGAATATATTGCCCGAACAGGGTAAGATAATGCCCGTCCTTAACACCCTGTACTGCGAGATGTTCCCTGGCATATTCCGGCGAGGGTTTTTCCGCAAACTCAGTGATGGACAGTATGCTTTCGGTTGTCTCCCATATTCCGGTGGCACAGCCAAAGTGCTGGACTTCGTTCTCCGGCGTTTCCTGCAGGCCAACCACGCTTTTTCCTGTGCGGTCATAGGCATCCATCAGTTGTCTCGTGCAGGATGCAGAGGTGTCGGAACCGTACAGGTGGTCGCCCAGCAAGAGGATAAACGGTTCATTTCCGACCCAGTCCTTTGCGCAATATACGGCATGACCGAATCCATCCTGAGTTTGCTGGGTCAGAAGGGTGACCTTGTTTCCCATATCCATGATGCGCTGTGTATATTTTTGGTCATCCTTCGATAGCTTGTTGTAATGTTCGACGGCAAGTCGCTGGTGGAAAAAATCCTCGAATAGTTCCCTGTCGTTTTCCTGGATAATGATGGCGACTTCCTCGATGCCGGAATCCATGACCTCCTCAACAATTGCCATGATGACCGGCTTGGTGCGACCATCTTTCCCCACAACGGGGAACATTTCCTTCTTGAGGGTCTTGGTTGCGGGAAACAAGCGGGTTCCAAATCCTGCCGCGGGAATGACCGCCTTTCGCAGCGGCGTGGCGGAATCAATATTGAGTTTCATGCACGGCATTTCCAGATCACGCTCGATAATTTCGATCAGTTTTTCCTGGGAGGCTTCATCCTTGGCAAGGAACTGCGCGGTTCCGTCGCCTTGGGAGCCAACGCCTTTTCCGCCGAGAATGTAGGGTCGGATGGGCTCATACGCCAGCAGCTTGTGGAGAATCGGAGCGGTCAGCTGGGACGGGCAGGCCGGCTGGAGGTGTTCATCGAATTTATCCTGTGCCTCCTTCATCAACGCGCCTAATGCTTCGATGTTTCCGTCTCGAATGGCTTCGGTCGCCTGATGGTTAATGTCGGCATTGATAGGACCAAGATACTGCTGGACCTTTTGTTGGGTTTGATCGTTGGCAAAGGGATAGCATTGGTTGAGCCTGGAAAGGATCTCCTTCGTGTCCTTGAACGCCTTGAGATCAACAATCACGTAATGGAGCGTCTGGGACACGTTCAGCTCCTCTACATCCAGCCGGTCCCCGTCAAACGTCATGATGACCGGGCGGTTGCCGTAGGCGCAACCCTGGTCGAGGCGGCCGCAACGCGAGGGCGTTGTGATTTCGCCGGTATAAGCGTATTCCATTTCGCCCCGCACCGTCATCTTAAGATCGTACATGCGGTTGAAGGCACGCGCGATGAGAACGCAGATTGCAGCGGAGGACGACAATCCCTTCTGGATCGGAAGATCCGTCAGGTAGTTGTCGATTTCAATGCCGCGTACCCGGTAGTGGGTCAGGATTTGATAAGCCACGCCGGCGGCATAGCTGGCGAATCCGCCTTTCATGGCTTCGGCCAGAAGGGCCTCCCGTTCCATGGGGATTTCAAAGGGGCCTTTCCGGCTGCCATCCTCGCAGGTGGTGCGCAGGATCAATTTGTCGGGATGGGGTTTGACCTCGGCGTAAATCCCCTGGTTGGTTCCGACAATCAAGGCATAGCCTTTTTCAATCTCGGCATTGATTCGACGGTATCCACCCGCCCAGTCTGAATGTTCGCCGAACAGGCAGATTCTTCCCGGAACAAATATTTTCATGTAAATCTCCTTAACTGCCCGCCAGTTCTTGGTGCCGATGTGATCTACTCGCCTTCTTTCAGCAACCCGTCGAAATACTCAATGGTTCTGGCCAGCCCTTCGCGCAGGGGCACGGTGGGTTCCCATCCGAGTTTTTCCTTTGCCATGGTAATGTCCGGCTGGCGTTGTTTGGGGTCGTCAGCGGGAAGCGGTTCGAAGATAATTTCGGATTTTGAGCCGGTCAGTTCGATTACGTTTTCGGCAAGCTCGAGCATGGTGAACTCACCGGGATTGCCGAGGTTGATCGGGCCGGTTACATCATCGCCGGTGGCCATGAGACGGATCCACCCCTCGATCAGATCGGAGGCATAACAGAACGAGCGGGTTTGTTTTCCGTCGCCGTAGATGGTGATGTTATCGCCCTTGAGCGCCTGCATGATGAAGTTGGAAACCACGCGGCCGTCGTGCGGGTGCATACGCGGACCATAGGTATTGAATATGCGCGCAACTTTGATTCGGACTCCGTTTTGGCGGTGGTAGTCAAAAAAGAGGGTCTCGGCGCAACGCTTACCCTCGTCGTAGCAGGAGCGGATGCCGATCGGGTTAACGTTGCCCCAGTAGCTCTCCGGTTGCGGGTGGATGGAGGGGTCTCCATAGACCTCGGACGTGGAGGCCTGAAACACCTTCGCCTTCACACGCTTGGCCAACCCGAGCACGTTAATTGCCCCGTGTACACTGGTCTTGGTGGTCTGAACAGGATCGAACTGGTAGTGTACCGGCGAGGCGGGGCAGGCCAGGTTGTAGATTTCGTCTACCTCGACATAGAACGGGAAGGTGACGTCGTGGCGCATCAGTTCGAAGTAGGGGTGGTCCATTAAATGCGCAATATTGGCTTTGCGGCCGGTAAAAAAGTTATCCATGCAGATTAAATCGGACCCTTCAGACAGCAGGCGTTCACAAAGGAATGAGCCGAGAAATCCCGCACCCCCGGTCACTAGAACGCGTTTCTTGATTATATCCTTCATCTGTTATTCTCCTATGTTTGACGAAAACTGGAGTGTCGCATCCGGCTTCGCAGAAATAAATTCCAATCTAAAGGATTTTATTGGATAGTTTCGCCGGTAATAGAGGCGAGGGAGAGAAATAATGGCAAAGGAAATTATTGACCGCGATGAATGGTTGGCCCGGTTGCCGGTTCGGGACAAGAAGCTGTATGCCATGTATTCTTCTGTCACGGACTGCATTGTGACGGATCAGTCGTCCATGATGGTGCCGGTCGATGACCACATGGTGCACCGTGGCGACGGGATCTTCGAATCCTTTAAGTGCATGGATGGCGGCATCTACAATCTCGATGCCCACTTGGAACGTCTGGAGCGTTCATGCGCACTGCTTGGGATCGCGCTCCCTGTGCCGCTGAATGAAATGGCGGATATAGTGATACAGACCGTGCGGGCCGGCGGCAAACGCAATGCGCTGGTGCGGCTATTGATTTCTCGCGGACAGGGCACCATGGGGGTCAATCCCTACGCTTGCTTTGCGCCGGAAATCTATGTAGTCGCCTATGACCCGGGGCATGGCGGCAATGATCGGTTACCCGATGGTGTAAGCGTGGCCATGAGCAAGGTCCCCGTCAAGCCCGGCCTGTTTGCCACCGTCAAAACCTGCAACTACCTACCCAACGTCCTCATGAAAAAGGAGGCCGTAGATCTTGGTGTCGATTTCACCGTCTCGCTCGACGAACACCGTAACCTGGCCGAAGGCGCAACGGAAAACATTGGCATTGTTACGCTCGGCAAGGAACTGTTCATGCCGCCGCCCGACCGCGTGCTGGCCGGAACCACGGCCAAGCGCGCACTTGAATTTGCGCATCAGCTCAAAGATGAACGGGTGCTGACTTCTGCCGAATACCGTCCTATCTCATTGGGCATGGTCCGCTCTGCAGCTGAAATGCATATCTATGGCACTACGCCGAACATTACGCCGGTTACCAAATTTGACGGGAACCCGGTAGGCCGCGGCAGCCCCGGGCCGGTTGCGCAGCGGTTGTTTGAAATGCTCAGGAAAGAGATGGTTCCGGATAGCACTCGGCTAACCGAGGTTTTCTAATCAAGGAATTCTATGGGCATCGAGATCGAACGTAAGTTTCTGGTGGACGGTGATGATTGGAAAACCGTTGCCGGAAAGGGGCTTGGCTGCAAGCAGGGTTATTTATCTGCCGAGCAGGCGGGGAATACCCTTCGTGTGCGTATCATGGGTGAACAAGCCTACTTGACCATCAAGGGAACGACCTCAGGTATTACGCGTTCAGAGTTTGAGTATGAAATCCCCATGCCCGATGCCGCTGAAATGCTGGAACTTTGCGGGGACGGCGTTGTTGAAAAGGTGAGATATCTCATCGAATATGGAGGCATGGTTTGGGAGCTCGATGTTTTCTCCGGTGCCAATGAAGGATTGGTCATGGCCGAGGTTGAGCTGGAGTCAGAAGATCAGGAGTTCGATCTGCCGGACTGGGCCGGCAAAGAGGTTTCCGAGGATCCGCACTACTACAACGCCTGTCTCGCATGTCATCCGTTCACGATGTGGTAGATAATTTCGGAGTGCGGCAGCTTGATGCCGCTTTCAAACACCCGGGCACAGCCGCCGCACCGTCGTTTCGCCTGCGGCTCGTTTAAAAGCGGTGTCGAGTTCTCGCTTCGCTCAAAGCCTTCGGCCCACCGCACTCCATTTTTATCTTTTGCTGCGTTCAACCGCATCCTTCCATCGGGACAGCCGCGTCTCCGCTTCGTCGGCACTGATCTGCGGCTCGAAGACGCGCTCGATCTCTTGATGAGCGGTGATTTCATCGAGATCCTGCCAGTAGCCGACCGCCAGACCTGCGAGAGCCGCCGCACCGAATGCAGTGGTTTCAATCTGCCTTGGGCGAAGCACCGGCACCTGCAGCAGATCGGACTGAATCTGCATCAGCAGGTTATTTGCGCAGGCTCCTCCATCGACGCGCAAGGCATCCATCGGCTTGCCGCGATCCTTCTCCATCGCCTTTAAAACCTCCAGGGACTGAAAGCACATGGCTTCCAGCGCGGCACGTGCAAGGTGGGCTTTGCCGGTTCCACGCGTTAGTCCGGTAATAATGCCACGCGCATGAGGATCCCAATAAGGTGCGCCGAGTCCTGTAAAGGCCGGAACAAAATAGACACCGCCGGTATCGGGCACCTGCGCGGCCAATTTTTCGATATCCGAAGCCTTTTGAATAAGCCCTAATTCATCGCGCAACCATTGAACCACTGCGCCACCGACAAAAACGCTGCCTTCCAAGGCATAGCTGACCGCGTCGTCGCGCTTCCATGCCACCGTGGTCAGCAGCTTGTTCTGCGATGCGACCGGCTTTTCGCCGGTGTTCATCAAGAGGAAGCAACCGGTGCCATAGGTGTTTTTCGCCGCTCCGGCCTCGAAGCAGGCCTGTCCGAACAGCGCGGACTGCTGATCGCCCGCAATGCCGCTGATACGGCAGCCGGGCGTGCAGAGATATTTGTCGACCTCGCCATAGACGCCGCTGGACGGGAGCACCTCCGGCAGCATGCTTCTGGGAATATCCAGCAGCTTCAACAGTTCGTCGTCCCAGTCCATGCTGTGAATGTTGAACAGGAGAGTGCGCGAGGCATTGGAAACATCGGTGGCATGTCGCTTTCCGTGAGTAAGCTTCCACAACAGCCAGCTATCGACGGTGCCAAATGCGAGCTCGCCGTGCTCAGCCTGCGCCCGCGCACCATCAACGTGGTCGAGCAGCCATTTGAGCTTGGTACCGGAAAAATAGGGATCGAGTCGAAGGCCGGTCTTTTCGTGGAAGACCGACTCTGTTCCATCAGCTTTCAATCGGGCGCAGATTTCAGCAGTACGACGATCCTGCCAGACGATCGCATTGTGGATTGGCTTCCCGGTTTTGCGATTCCAGACCACGGTGGTTTCACGCTGGTTGGTGATACCGATCGTTTCGATATCCTCACAGTGAACCCCGGCGTGGTGCATCGCTTCGCGGGCCGTTTCCTGCTGGCTCTCCCAGATTTCCTCAGGGTTGTGCTCGACCCAGCCAGGCTCGGGGTAATGTTGCTTGAATTCCTTCTGTGCGACTGCACGCACCTTTCCTTCGCGATCAAACAGGATCGATCGCGAGCTCGTCGTGCCCTGATCCAATGCCAGGATGTATTTCATGTGGAGGAGTATAAATGCAAAGAAGGATATGGGAAGAAGAATTCTGGAGTGCGGTGGCTTGACACCGCTTTTAAATGAGCGATAGCGAAACGGCAGAGTGGTGCGGGTGTGGCTCTGCGGGGTGTTTTAAAGCGATGTCAAGCCATCGCACTCCAGACTGCTTCGGCCAAAAACTCGTCGACGATGGCTTTATAGGTGGATAGACGCTGGGTCTTTTTGAGTTTTTTGAACATTTTGTGCCCGTTGGATAAGTGGGTAGACTGGTAGGTCCAGAACTCCTTCATTTTTCCAAGGACGTGATGATCGCCGTGCAGGACGGACTCGTAGCTCGATACCACATCGTCGTGGAAGGCGGCAATGCGCTCGATGTAGTTGCACGGAGACCTGTTTTTCACACCAAGCCACGAAGCCGCGGAGGCCTCGGAATCAAGATTAGAATTCTTCGTGTCTTCGTGGCTTAGTGTGAGACTGCTTTTGATCTCTTCGCAGAGGAATGGATTGGCCAGCAGGCCGCGGCCAAGCATGAAGCGTTCGATTCCTGGAAAACGGATTTTCACCAACTGAAAAAAAGCGAGGCTGTTGATGTCACCGTTGTAGCAGACAGGGAGTTCCAACGCGTGGAACGCTTCCTCGAAGGCATCGAGGTCGGCATTGCCGTCGTACATCTGTTCCGCTGTTCGGGGATGGATGACCACTTCACTAAGCGGATATTGGTTCAATACCGGGATTAGGTTCATCAATTCCGATTTGTCGGAAACACCGAGCCGCACTTTAACGGAGATTCTGCAGGGGCTGCGCTCGCATATTTGGTCAAGGATCGCATCGACCGTGTCGGGATAGGGAAGCAGACCGGAGCCGCGCCGCTTTTTGCGGATGGGCTTGTGCGGACAGCCAAGGTTCCAGTTGAGTTCGTCATAGCCGAGCTCGTGCAGGGCGATCGCCATTTGCACAAAGTCGTCGGCGTTGTTTCCGATTAATTGCGGGATGAGCGGCAGGCCCGAATTGTTTTCCGGCAGCACATCCTTCAGCAGCCTGGGGTTGATCCTGTCTGCACCAACCGTCGAAATGAAAGGCGCCATTTCGATATCCAACCCCTGGAAGTGGCGGACGAAGGCCCTGCGGTAGTGCATGGTTGTAATGCCACGCATCGGTGCCTGAATGAGAATGGGTGTATTCATGAGTGAATTGGGACATAAACTGACGGCAAATTTTACAACCTTCTTCTGTACCATGCAATCAGGTTCTTAAGTTCGGCCGTTTTTATACAATATATAATTACATGCAGGTTAGCATTTTATGCGATACATGCTGGTTTCTTTCTGGTAGTGAAAAGGATCGAGGCCAGTACGGTGTGTATCGATTATTGGAGACTCCGTTTGATTGAGCCAATCATCACAGACTGAAACAGGGGGATAGACCATGCTCGTATCGGAACGGGAACAACTTCGCGGCAACATTGTAAAATGGGTGGAGCAGTACGGTTCCAACCGCAGTTCACTGATTCCTGTAATGGAGGAGGTGCAACGGGAATATGGTCACATTTCGGAATATGTCATGCAGATCGTGGCGGATATTCTGGACATCCATCCTGTAGAGGTGGACAGCGTGGTTTCCTTCTACAGCTTCCTCGGTCACAAGTCCAAGGGTCGCTTCATTGTCCGGCTCTGCCGTACGATCTCGTGCGAGATGCAGGGTAAGGAACGCGTTGCTCAGCAGCTGGAAAACGATCTGGGCATCCGCTTTGGAGAAACTACTGCGAACGGCCATTTTACGCTGGAATGGGCCAACTGCCTGGGCATGTGTGATCAGGGTCCTGCACTGCTGGTCAATGAGCGGATCTACACTCAGGTGACGCCGGAGTCGGTGCATGATATTCTCGAGGAGTGCCGAAGCACGTTTGGGGTGTACGGACCCAACGCCCAGACGGTGATGGATATCCGGGACACGGACACCAGTAAAATGACATTTACCGGGGTTGGGGTTGATGGTCGCATGGGGCAGGATCAAGCGATGGGAATGGAGCCATCGGCCATCATCGATGCCATTGAAGAGTCCGGGCTGAAAGGACGGGGCGGTGCAGGCTTCCCCACGAGTCTGAAGTGGAAGTTGGCCGCAAAGGTGAATGATGAGCTGAAGTATGTCATCTGCAATGCCGACGAGGGGGAGCCGGGTACGTTCAAGGATCGCGTGATTCTCACCGATTTCCCGGACCTGATGTTCGAGGGTATGGCGATTGCCGCCCGGGCAATCGGTGCGATCAAGGGGATCGTCTACCTGCGCGGCGAATATACCTATTTGCGTACCCGTCTGGAGCGCAAGTTGGAAGAACGGCGCCAGAACGGCCTGCTGGGGAGCAATGTATCGGGTGTACAGGGATTCGACTTCGATGTTGAAATCCGCATGGGGGCCGGCGCTTATGTCTGCGGCGAGGAAACGGCCTTGATCGAATCGCTCGAAGGCCAACGCGGTGAACCACGCAACCGTCCGCCATTCCCTGTGAACACGGGTTTCATGGGTCATCCCACCATCGTTAACAATGTCGAAACCTTTGCATGGGTTCCCTGCATCCTGGTTAAGGGATCCAACTGGTTCAGAAAAATCGGAACCGAAACCTCAACCGGACTCAAGCTCTTCAGTATATCCGGCGATTGCCGGGAGCAGGGGGTTTTTGAATACCCGCTGGGCATAACCATCCGCGAGCTTTTGGAAAAGGTGGGCGGTGAAGACGCCAAGGCCGTGCAGGTGGGCGGTGCGGCCGGACACTGTATTCCGGCCAGCGAATTCGATCGCGCGATTGCCTTTGAGGATTTGGCTACTGGCGGGTCGATCATCGTTTTCGGACCGGACAGGGATATGTTGGGAGTGGCGAAGAACTTCATGGAGTTCTTCCTGGACGAATCCTGCGGACAATGCACGCCTTGCCGGGAGGGGAATATGCGGATATTCGAAGGCATCGAGATGCTTGAGAAAGGGGAGTGCTCTATGAAGTATCTCCGGGAGCTGTGCCAACTGGGCGAAACCATGCAGATGGCCAGTAAGTGTGGTCTGGGGCAATCCAGTCCCAATGCCTTCCTGTCCATTATAGAGAACTTTAAAGACGAAATCATGGGGCGCGTTTCAATCGCCTGCTAAGGAAAAGGAGCCATTATGTCCGATCTACTTAAAACCGATACCTCTCGCGCCCCTGGAAGCCAATGGATTCACAGATCACACTATGCGCTGGGTATAGATGAATCCGTGGAGATCACGCTGCACATTGATGACAAAGAAATCACGGTACCTGCCGGAACAACCATTCTGGAAGCGGCCCGTAAAACCGGAATACGCATTCCCACCCTCTGCTATCACGAGGATCTTTGCGTGGCCGGGGTCTGCCGAATCTGTGTCGTCGAGATTGAAGGGCAGAAGCATCTGGAGGCCTCCTGTGCATATCCCATCACAACCCCGCTCAATATAAAGACCCACACCCGCAAGGTACGCATGGCCCGGCGACACATTCTCGACCTCATGCTCTCCGAGCATTATGGCGAATGCTATGCCTGCTTCCGCAACAACAACTGCGAACTGCAGTCGCTGGCGCGTGAATACGGCGTTGACTTCTTCCGATTCGGCCACCCCGATAAACCACGCTACAAGGTGGACCGCTCCAGCCACAGTCTGGTTCGTGATATGGACAAGTGCATCCTGTGTCGACGCTGTGTGCGCACATGCATCGATCTGCAGGAAGTCGGCGTACTCGAAGTCGGCAACCGCAGTTGTGAGTCCAAGGTCATTACCTTCGGTGATAAGCCGCTGCGTGATGTGGTTTGCATCAATTGCGGGCAATGCATCAACCGCTGTCCGACGGGGGCCCTGCGGGCTAACGATCCCTCCGACGACGTGTGGGCCGCCATTGACGATCCCGCGAAACATGTGGTCATCCAGACGGCGCCAAGTCCCCGTGCGGGTATCGGTGAATGTTTCGGCCTGGAACCCGGAGTGCCCCTCACCTTCGAAATGAACACGGCGCTGAGGGAGTGCGGGTTTGATAAGATATTCGATACAAACTTTGCGGCCGACCTCACGATTATCGAGGAGGGGACGGAACTATTGCTCCGGCTCTACAAGGCTTTGGTGGAAAAGGACGACTCAGTTGCGTTCCCGCAGTTCACCAGTTGTTCGCCGGGTTGGGTTAAATATCTGGAACATTTCTATCCGGATTACATCCCCAATCTCTCCACGGCCAAGAGCCCTCAGCAAATGTTCGGGACTGTCATCAAGACCTATTATGCCGGGCTCAATGGGATAGATCCCAAGGATATTGTTACCGTAGCGCTCATGCCGTGCTCCGCCAAGAAGTTCGAGTGCAACCGCCCTGAAATGTGCGACAGCGGTTTCAAGGATGTCGACTATGGACTGACGACCCGAGAGCTGGCCCAGATGATCAGCGAGGCAGGGATCGATCTTCCCGCCATGCCAAAGTCCGACTTCGACGATCCCTTTGGTACGGCTACCGGTTCGGGAGTAATCTTCGGTGCCACCGGCGGTGTGATGGAAGCTGCCCTGCGCAGTGTCATTGAACTGGTTTGCGGCATCAAGGTGGAGGATCTGTTCGAACACGCCGACATCATTCCCGTACGTGGATTTGAAGGTATCCGCTTTATGGAGCTTCCCATCAATAAGGTCGGCCCGGTTCCCGATTTGCTGAAGCACCTGGTCGATGACTGGAGCTGGCTGGAGGGTGCCACCCTCAAAGTGGCGGTGGCGCACGGAACGGCCAACGCCAAGCGGGTTATGGATGATATCAAGGCAGGCGGCAAGTGCAGCGAATGCCACTTCATCGAATTCATGGCTTGTCCGGGCGGATGCCTGGGCGGGGGTGGCCAGCCGATCCCAACCAGTCCGGCGATTCGCGAGGCCCGTGCCAAAGCGATCTACGCGGAAGATGCCGCCTATGAAATCCGCAAGTCCCATGAGAATCCGGCTATCGCGAAAATCTATAACGAATTTCTGACGGACGGCCCCTGCAGCCACGCCAGCCACAAGTTGTTGCACACGCACTATATGCCGAGAGGAAAATATATCGTCTAGGCGCGGGAGAGAAATTTACGCTCGCGGGTATCAACGCGAATCGTTTCGCCTGACGCGATGTATTCTGGAACCTGCACAATCAAGCCGGTTGTCAGCGTGGCGGGCTTGGTGCGCGAGGTGGCCGATGCGCCTTTCATCGCAGGAGGACATTCGACGATTTCAAGGTCGATGGTGTCGGGCATGCGCAGGGTCAGAATCCTGCCTTCGGAAACGAGGGCTATAATGCCTTCCATGTCTTCGATCAGGAAAGGAAGGCACTCTTCAATATCATCCTGCACCAGTTCAAACTGTTCGTAGGAGGAAAGATCCATGAAGTTGTAGCGATCGCCATCTTTATAAAGATACTGAACCTCGTTGGTTTCGTAGGTGGCTTCTTGCAAAGCATCCTCGCTGCGATAGGTTTGGTCGACCTTCTGTTTGGTGGAAACATTACGAAATCGGACCTTATAGATCGTGCCGCCGCCGCGTGCCGTAGGCGACTGCTGACTGATTCTCTGGATAATGTGCGGGGTGCCGTCGATATCGATGACGGACGACTTCTTTAAATCACAGGCCTTCATCATAAAATACTCCTCGTTTGGGAAAGGGCAGAATATTTCTAAAAAGCGCGCAACAATCAAGTTGAATGAGAAACAGAAGAACCCGGATTGCTATGCAGATGTTGTTTAAGGAATTCAGGAGTTTGAGAGATTTACCTCTGACCTGACCAATTGGGGAGTGCGTCAACCCGTACATTCAGGATGATGCAATCACTTCTGTCCTCAAAAAACGGCATGGCTCTTCAATTCCTTCGGTCAGTCTGTTGATCCTGTCACGTATCGCGAACCTCGCATCAAAACAACAGATTAAACATCCATCCGACGAGCAGGATGCCGATGGAGGCGGTAAGCACGAAGACCGCAATCAGGCGCGGTTTCATTACCTTACGCAACAGAACCATCTCGGGGAAAGAGAGGGCGGTGACTGCCATCATAAATGCCAGTGCGGTTCCAAGACCAACACCCTTGCCGATTAACGCTTCCGCAATCGGGATGGTCCCAAGTGCATTGGAGTAGAGCGGTATGCCACAGAGCACGGCGATAACAACGCTGAGTGGATTGTCGGAACCGGCATATCTGGCCAGGATTTCCTCCGGTGCCCAGCCGTGAATGGCGGCACCGATTCCTATCCCGATCAGCAGGTAAAGCCAGATACGCTTGAGAATATCGGTGACATGTTCCGCCGCATAGGCCAACCGCTCCTTCTGGGTCATGTCCGGGCGGAGCTTGTTAAAAGCTTCGCCCTTGAAAGCTTCTTCCTCAAGGTGTGCCTCCGGCTTGAATCGCCCGATGATCATGCCGCTTGCCACTCCGATAAGCACGCCCATGGCCGCGTAGGTAAAGGCTACTTTCCATCCAAAGGCTGCCAGCAGGATGGCAAAGGCCGCTTCGTTGACAATGGGTGAGGTGACCAGAAACGAGAAGGTGACACCGAGCGGGATGCCTGCCTCAACAAAGCCGATAAAGATCGGCACCGACGAACAAGAGCAAAACGGGGTGATGATACCGAGCAGTGATGCTGCCAAATGCGCCTTGGGGCCATGGATACGTTCAAGCAACACTTTGGTTTTCTGCGGTTGGAAATAACTCCGCAAATAGGAGATGGCAAAGATCATCATTGACAACAGGATAAGGATCTTGACCACATCGTAAAAAAAGAAATGCACACTGCTGCCAAGCTGCGTTTCAATGGACAGGCCGAAGGTACCTTCGACCAGCTTTGTGACTAGTTTGTCGAGCCAGTTAAACATATGGATAAGTGTTAAATCGCCTTATATAAAAAATAGAGTCCGGCCAGAATCAGCAGGATGCCGATAACGGTCTTGACGTGCCGGGCGGTTTTGGTCTCGCGGTTCCAGTCGGCGAAATGTTTCGCCCGTTCGACCGAGGTTCCGGCGACAATCAACACGCCGCAGTGACCCAATCCATAGAGACCCAGGAGCAGGAACCCAAATGCGGTATTGGCCGTAGCGGAGCTGAACACCACCGCCAGTACGGGCGCGAGGAACGCGAAGGTGCAGGGCCCAGAGGCAATGCCGAACAGCAAGCCGAGCAGCAAAGCTCCCAGCCTGCCCTTGGACTGAACCTTCTCTTTATGGGTTCCAAACCATGGGATGGAAACCACGTCCATCAGGTGCAGGCCGATCAGGATGAATACGGCGCTCATCACATAGCCGCCGATGGCCCCAGTGTCGCCGGTCATGCGTCCCGCCACTGCGGTAATGATTCCGATCAGTGCCATGGTGATGAGAATGCCGAGTGCAAACAGCGATGAGAGCCCTGCTGCATGGCGGGCTGATTTTACGTCCTGGTCATTTACATAGGCGATCAATAGAGGAATGCTGGCCAGATGGCAGGGGCTGAGAACAACGCTGCAGACCCCCCAGGCAAACGCGGCCACCAAAGCCGCCGCCGGCGATGAGGCCATACCATCATTCAGCATCTGGAATAGATCACTCAGCATTTAGACCGACCCCCAGGTCCTTGAATTTGGTCAAAATATCGTTGGCGGAAATAAATCCCTGATGGCGGTACCGTTCGTTGCCGTCCGCATCGAAGAAGATCTGCACCGGGATGATTTCGATTCCATAATCCGTTGAGACCTGCTGGTGCTCCCATACATCAATGAAATCGACTTGAAGCTTCCCTTTGCAGGTTTCGCGCAATTCCTCCAGCACGGGCTCCATCATCGTACAGGCTGTGCAGCCCTTTGATCCCAGATCCAGTAGCCGCGGTGTTCCCTGTGTGTGCTCCGGCAGGGACGTGACCGCTCCCTCCTGGCTCTTTTTCAGAATGACTACACCGGTGATCGCGGTCAGCACAATGATTAGGGTCAGTATTCGTTTCATTGGTGTTCCCATCTATTTCTTGTAAATTTCGCAAAGTTTCTCGATGTCGATTTTTATGATTTTTGCCAACCGCACCTCGTCGTCCTTCACGTCCGAAGAACTTTCCAGAGATTGGAAAACCCAGTGCAATGTGTCCCATGCCCTGGAATTTGGGTCTTGCGGGAGACAGTAATACATCCAGCGTCCCTCCTTACGCCCTTCGATCAATCCGGCCTGCTTCAGAATGGTTAAATGCTTCGACACCGTGGACGGCGCCAGTTGCAAGAGCTCGATGATGCGGCAAACGCACAGCTCACCGGCTCGTAGAGCCATCAGTATACGGACCCGGTTCGGATCCGAAATGGCTTTGGTGGTTTTAACAAAGGTATTCATATCCCTCTTATACTTCGCCAACTAACGAATTGAAGATAGCAGGTATTTTGGTCAGGACAAGCGGTTTGATGAAAAACTATTTTTTCGCAGCTGACTTCGCACCGGGACCAATGATGCTTACAAGAAAACAATTCGGATAGGGCTTGCGCGGTTTATGGGGGGGCATATAATCCCGCGATTATTAAATTCAGGTGAAAATCATGGGAAAAACACTATTCGAGAAAATCTGGGACAAGCACGTCGTCAAGGAACTTCCGGGCGGCGAGGTATTGCTCTACATCGACCGCCACCTCGTTCACGAAGTAACGAGTCCGCAGGCGTTTGAAGGTCTCCGCTTGCAGAACCGAAAGGTTCGCCATCCGGAACTGACCTTCGCCACGACCGATCATAACGTGCCCACCGACAGCCGCACTGAAATTAAGGATCCGGTGGCTAAGGCGCAGGTTGATATGCTTGAGAGTAACTGTGCAGAAAACGGTATTACGTTCTACGGCATGGACTCAGAGATGCAGGGCGTTGTGCATATCATAGGACCCGAGCAGGGCATCACGCTTCCGGGCACTACGATCGTCTGTGGTGATTCGCATACCGCGACACACGGCGCATTTGGCGCGATTGCATTCGGCATCGGCACCTCCGAGGTGGAGCATGTGCTTGCCACGCAGACGCTGCGCCAGCAAAAGCCATTACAGTACAGAGTTGAATACAAGGGTAAGATTCCGACCGGCGTGACGGCCAAGGACCTTGTGCTCGAACTCTGCGGTGAAATTGGTACGGCCGGTGGAACCGGTTGTGCATTTGAATTTTGCGGCGAGGCGATTGAAGAACTGAGCATGGAAGGTCGTTTGACGGTCTGCAACATGGCGATCGAAGCTGGCGCCCGTTCGGGGCTCATTGCACCGGATCAGACCACCATCGACTATGTTACCGCCGAAGATCGTCCGTTTGCCCCGAAAGGCGGCAAGCTGGATGAAGCGATTGAATATTGGAAAACTCTCTATTCCGACGACGATGCGGTTTTTGATAAAACACTCGTGATCGATGTTGAAAAACTTGAACCGCAGGTAACCTGGGGCACCAGTCCCGGGATGGTGACCGGCGTCAATGGCACCGTACCGCAGCTTGATGCCGTTCCGGGATACAACCCGGATGACGTGCGCACTGCGCTCGACTACATGGGGCTTGAGCCGGGTACGAAAATGACGGATATCGAAATCGGTGCTGTGTTCATCGGCAGCTGTACGAATGGCCGCATCGAAGATCTTCGCGAGGCCGCCAAGGTCATGGAAGGTAAACAGGTGGCCGACGGGGTTCGCGTGCTCGTGGTTCCGGGTTCGGAAAAGGTTCGCTATCAGGCCGAGGCTGAGCGCCTCGACCGCATCTTCCACGAAGCGGGGGCCGAGTGGCGCTATGCCGGTTGCAGTATGTGCCTGGCCATGAATCCCGATAAGTTGAAAGAGAAGGAACGCTGCGCATCGACCTCCAACCGTAACTTCGAGGGACGTCAGGGACGTGGCGGCCGCACACATCTTGTCAGCCCGGCCATGGCGGCCGCTGCTGCGATTGCCGGACGTTTTGTGGATATACGTGAAATGTAAAATCGGCAAACGACCATTGGTGCGAGAGCGAGCGGGTTGAGCTCGTTCAGGAAGCGCAGGAGTTGACATCGATCTTTGGCGCGATTGTAACGAAGAGCCAATAGAGGGTTTAGGATCGGAAGCATTCCTGAATTGGATATTGTTTAGTATTTAGAGATTAGAAATTAGGAATTCCCTTATTATGGATAAGTTCGAGACATTTACCGGAGTGGTTTGTGCCGTTGACCGCGCAAACATTGATACCGATGCATTGATCCCGAAAGAGCACTTGAAGTCGATCAAGCGCACAGGATTCGGTTCCGCCTTATTTTCCGACTGGCGCTACAACGATGACGGATCAGACAATGCAGAATTCATTCTGAATCAACCTAAGACTCAGGGCGCGTCTATTTTGGTCGGGCGTACTAACTTTGGCTGCGGTTCCAGTCGCGAGCATGCCGTGTGGGCCGTTGTACAGCAGGGCTTCAAGGTCGTCATTGCTCCGATTGAAGGCGATATCCCCGGCTTTGCCGATATCTTCCGTAATAACTGCGCGAAGAACGGTATTCTGACAGTCCAACTGAGCAGCGAGCAGGTTGACCGGATATTTGAAATGACCGTTTCCGATGAACCGCTTGAAGCAACGGTTAACCTCGAAAAGCAGGCGATTTCCTTTAAGGATGTTGTATTTGCATTCGATGTTGAACCCGCCGTGAAGGAAAAACTTCTTCAGGGGCTGGACGATATTGCCGAGTCGCTTATGTTTGAAGACGATATTACGGGCTTTGAAAGCCAGCATAATTCGCAGTTGCCGGCGGCTTAACCTTTCTATTTCTTAGGAGAACGGCTACAAAGAAAGCTTCCAGTTTCTGGAAGCTTTTTTCGTAGGCGAGTGAATGAAAAACTATCTGACAGCATTGATTTCGGAATCAGCTATTCGGCACAATATTGCCGTGTTGCGCGGGCTGATTGGCCATGACGTTAAGCTGTGTCCGGTGGTCAAGGACGACTGCTATGGCCACGGCATGGATGTCCTGTATCCCGTATTGGCCGAATTGGCGGACGGCTTTGCCGTCGCATCGCCTACTGAAGCATTGGATTTGCGCCATCGTGGCTACGAGGGATTCATCCTCTGCTTTTTGTCGGCTTATTTCGATGACTACGACATTCAGGACGAGCTGGTCCGACAGGGGATCACCCAAACCGTGATGTCCAAAAGCGCGCTGGCTTCAGCGCAAGCGGCCGCTGAACGAACGGGCGGAACGGCACCGGTCCACCTTAAGATCGATACCGGTATGGGGCGGTTGGGTGTGCCTGCCCGGCAGGCAGCCGATATGGTGACCACGATCAAGGAAACGCCAGGCATTAAATTGACCGGAATCTATACCCACTTTGCCACCGCTGACGAGGTGGATAAAACCGCCACGGTGGAGCAGTTGAAAATTTTCAAAACCGTATGGCCGGTCGGTGGGGATGTGATCCATCATGCCGCCAATACCGCAGCGATTATCGACCTTCCTGAAACACATTTTGAAATGGTTCGACCCGGCATAGCAGTCTATGGATGCCATCCGTCCGAACAGCTGCACAATCGAATTGAATTCAAACCCTGCATGTCGGTCATGGCCAAGCTGATTGCCGTGAAGCATGTTCCGAAAGGGAGCCGATGCGGCTATGGCCTGACGCATGAATATGACCGCGACAGCCGGGTCGGCATTGTGCCTATCGGCTATGGCGACGGCTATTTTCGCAATCTTTCCAATAAAGCGGTTGTCCGGATCAACGGCATGGATGCTCCGGTCTGCGGGCGGGTGTCGATGGATCAAATGACGGTCGACGTTACTGATATTCCGGATGTGCAGGTAGGCGGTGAAGTGGAGATTATTTCATCCGACCCTGCCGCGCCCAACAGCGTTGAAAACCTTGCTCGCCTGGCGGATACCATTTCCTACGAAATCACCTGCCATCTCGGCCACAACATGCAGCATGTGCTGGTGGATTAAATCAGCTAAACACTAAGGCACAAAGATCACTAAGCTGATCCAAAGCTGGCTACTTTGTACTACTATCCGACCACTTCTTGTTTTCTCTGCACGTTTTTCCAACACCAAGATCGCAAAGCCCGCAAAGAGAACGGGTTCCAATCACACCCGATCCTTTGAGCCTTTGTGTTTAATTATCAGTTGATCAGCACGGACTTGCCCGTGCCGGGGATAACTTCGCCCACAATAATCGCGCGTTGTTTGTTGGCCTTGAGGATCTTCAGTGTTTGCTCAACATCCTTTTTGCCGACCATAAGCACGTAGCCGATGCCCATGTTGAACACGCGGTACATTTCCTCGTGGTCGACCTTGCCTTGTTCTTCAATGAACTCGTAGATGGCTGGCGTCTTCCAGGCAGAACGGTCAAAGACTGCATCGACGTTTTCGGGAAGCACACGCGGGACGTTGTCGTAAAGTCCGCCGCCGGTAATGTGCGCCATGCCGTGGATGCCGACCTTCTTCATTACCGCGCTGACCGGATTCAGGTAGCTCTTATGTATCGCCAGCAGGGTTTTTTCGAAGGTTACTTTGGTGCCGGGAACGAGATCGGACAGCTTCTTGCCGGCTTTCTCGAAAATTACTTTGCGCGCCAGCGAATAACCGTTGGTCTGCAGGCCGGTGGAGGGAAGGCCGATCAGAACATCGCCCTTTCTGATTTTCCCCCCGGTGATGAGCTTCTTGCGCTCGACCGTTCCGACGATGGTGCCGACGAGGTCGTATTCGCCGTTCGGGTAAAGGCCGGGCATTTCGGCTGTTTCGCCGCCGAGCAGTGCGGCACCGTTTTCCTTACAGGCTTTGCAGAAACCGCTGACGACGTCTTCGAATACTTTCGGTTCAAGTGCGGCTGCGCCGAGATAGTCAAGGAAGAAGAGGGGATGTGCGCCCTGCACGAGGATATCGTTCACGCAGTGGTTGACCAGATCCTGCCCGACCGTGTTGTGCTTTCCGGCCATGTTGGCGACTTTGAGTTTGGTGCCGACTCCATCGACGCTGCTGACGAGCAGGCTTTCTTTTCCGGGCGACTTGAACAAGCCGCCAAACGATCCGAGTTCACTGACCACGCCCGAAGTGTTGGTCGCTTTTACCTTCTTGCCGATCCGCTTGAGCGAATTCATCATCACATCAATATCCACGCCCGCTTCGGCGTAGGCTGATTTTTTCTTTTTGGCCATAGATAGCATCCCTTTCTGAAAACAATGCGCGAGATTAAACAGTCATACACCGTTTCAAACAAGCTCGTTGCAGGAAATATTCAGGGTTTTATCCCTCGCAGAGGCGCAGAGTTCGCAGAGCTTAATCTAAATATATTCCTCCGCGTGCTCTGCGCCTCTGCGAGGGAACAATTCAGTGGATCCGGATAGGCTCTGCATCCTCATTTGAAATAAGGATTTCAACCCCGTTGCCGAGTGCTTTACGCATAATTTTTCTAAAAAGGGGAAGGTATCCCCGTTCGGTGTTGGTGTGCTCGCAAAGGATGACATGCGTGCCGTTCATTGTGGCCGCCAAAACATGGTGATGGCTCATCTCGCCCGTCAGGTAGCAGTCGGCCTGAATATCCTTGAAGGCATCTGTTCCCGCTCCCGCGCAGAGGGCAACGGTCTTTATAGCACTGTTTTTACTGGCGGACGCCAGACGTAGGTTTTTTAGCCCCAGATGCTTTTTGATACGTTCCGCCAATGTTTTGAGTTTTACGGGCCGCCTGAGCACCACAAGCCGGCCTTGTCCGGCATCTGTATTCTGAATCGGCTGAAGAACCGACACTTCACCCTCGCCGACACTATCGGCCAGCCAATCGTTCACTCCGCCGACAACTGCGTCCAAGGCGGTATGGGGGGAGTAGACGGCGATGTTTTTCTGCACGAGCTTCATGACCACGCGGTCATAGGCGTTGTCCGCATTCATGCAGTTGATCGGGCGGAAGAGGATCGGATGGTAGGCCACGATCAGGTCGACCTTTCCTGCGATCGCTTCGTCAACTACTGCTTCGGTGAGGTCGATGGTTAGCAGGACCTTCTTCACGTTGCGCGGACGGAGGGGATTGATCAGTAATCCGACGTTGTCCCACTCTTCGGCCAGAGTCAGCGGGGCAATGTTTTCCATGGTTTGGATGACGTTCTGTAGTTTCATGATGCGCATTATGCACATTGCCGATATAGGCGAAAAGTGAAATATGGAGTGCGGCAGCTTGATGCCGCTTTCAAATGAGCGAAGCGAAACGGCGGAATGGTCTGTTGTGCATGGGTGTTTAAAAGCTCCGTCGAGCCGGAGCACTCCAAATGACGATACTATACTTGCTTTTCAGCGCTCTGCTTTTTAAAATCTCTTGCAGTTAACCAAGGAGGACATAGGATGAAAAAATGGAAATGTGTTTGCGGATATATCCACGACGGCGATGAAGTTTGTGATATTTGCCCCAAGTGCGGAGCGAAGGCTTCCGATTTTACGGAGCTGGATGAAGCGGTAGCCAATATGATTGAGCGCTCGCGCAATACCAATGCGTTACATGCGCAGTTGATCGACCTTGCGCGTCAAATCGAGCGTGTGTGCGAAAATGGTATCAAGGATGCACTCGACCCGGGCTGCGTTAAGGTCTTCGAGCAGAGCCTGAACGCCTCCTACATCCAGATGAAGCTCTCCATGACCGAAATGCAGGGCCACATGAACAAAGGCAAGTGGGGGTAGGAATAAAGCTCGTAGTTCCGCCTTTAGGCGGCATTGCGTACGAACCGCCTAAAGGCGGGACTACATACCTTGAACAAAAAAAACGCCCATCCGCATGTGCGGAAGGGCGTTTTGCATGTGGGGCAGACATTCTTGTCTGCCCGAGCAGGCTGGAAAGCCTGCTCCACGCGGGAAACCTACTTGAGAGCC
>JAUVCG010000096.1 GCA_030595785.1 Kiritimatiellales bacterium
CAGCGCCAACGACGGAACCATGAAGCTGACCGTCACTTTCCAAACCGGTGTCGACCTCGACATGGCCAACGTCCTCACGCAAAACCGCGTGGCCAAAGCCATCCCGCAGCTCCCGCAGGAAGTGCAGAAACTTGGGATTAAAACCCAGAAAAAATCGACCGACGCCAACCTCTATGTTGGATTCTACAGTCCCGATGGTCGATACGACGATATCTACCTCGCCAACTATGTGGCCCTGCGAGTGAAGGATGAGGTCGCGCGTGTGCCCGGCGTCGGCGAAGTGCAGGCCTTCGGCGCGGGCGACTACTCCATGCGCATCTGGCTCGACCCCGATAAGATGAAAGCCCGCGGTCTCGTGGCCGACGATGTGGTAAACGCCGTGCGCGAGCAAAACCTACAGGTCGCCGCCGGCCAAATTGGCGAGCCGCCCGTACCCGAAGGCCAGGCCTATCAAATGACCATGAACGTGCGGGGCCGCCTGCTTGAAGCCGATGAGTTCGGCATGATCGTCATCCGCACCGGCGAAGATGGCCGCCTTCTGCGCATCCGCGATGTCGCCGAGGTTGAACTCGGCGCCATTACCTATGTGATCGGCTCCACCCTCAACGGGAAGCCTTCCGCCACGATTGCGGTCTACCAGATTCCCGGCGAAAATGCGCTGGAGGTGGTAAAGGGTGTTCGCAAAACACTGGCCGAGCTGGCTCCCAGCTTCCCGCCCGGACTCGAATACAAAGTGATCTACGACAATACCGACGTCATCAAGGCCTCCATCAAGGAAGTGGTTGTAACCCTGTTTATCACGCTGATTCTCGTGATCCTGACCGTCTATGTCTTCCTGCAAAATTTCCGCGCCACCATCATTCCTTCCGTCACCATTCCCGTCTCACTCATCGGCACCTTCGCGGCCCTGTCCGCCATGGGATATTCCATCAACCAGTTCACCCTCTTCGGGCTCGTGCTGGTGATTGGCATCGTGGTGGACGACGCCATCGTGGTGGTCGAAAACTGCACCCGCCTGATTGACGAGAAGGGCATGAAGCCGAAGGCTGCCGCCAAGCAGGCGATGACCGAAATCTCCGGCCCCGTCATTGCCACCACGCTCGTACTGCTCTCCGTATTCATTCCGACCATGTTCATGGCGGGCATCACCGGTCAGCTCTTCAAGCAGTTTGCGGTAACCATCTCCGTCGCTACCGTATTCAGTACCATCAATGCCCTGACGCTCAGCCCCGCTCTCTGCGGCATACTGCTGCGCCCCTCCAAGACCGGTGAAAGAAAAGGTTTCTTCGGCCTCTTCAACCGCTCGATGGAGACCGCTAAAACCGGCTATCTCAAAGTCGTTAACGGGGCTCTGCGCAAGTCCATGATCGGGCTTCTGCTCTTCATTGCACTCGCTTCCGCGGCGTTCATCGGCATGGGCAACCTGCCCGGCGGATTTGTTCCGCAGGAGGACGAAGGCTACTGCATGATCAACGTACTGCTGCCGGAAGCCTCCTCGCTTGAACGCACGCAAGCCTTCCTGGAAAAAGTAAATAAAATCATCGGCGAGACCGATGGGTTGCGGGACTACATGACGATCTCCGGCTACTCCATCCTCGACGGGGCAGCCATCCCCAACGCCGGATTCAGCGTGATGGTCTTCAACAATTGGGATGATCGCGGCAAAGATGAACATCAATCTGCAATCCTCAGAAGCCTCAACATGCGTTTTTCGCAGCTCAAGGAAGGTATTGCCTTTGCCTTCCCAATGCCCTCGCTGCCCGGGGTCGGAATGTCCGGTGGCCTCGTGATGCAACTACAGGATCGCGGCGGGGTTGGCATGTCCACCCTCCAGCAGGTGGCCGATGAATTCATGAACGACGGCAACTCCCAGGCTGGGCTGGACGGCATGTACACCACCTTCCGCGCCAACGTGCCGCAGTTGTTCATCGACATTGACCGCGACCAGGTGCTTACCAAGAATGTCGCCATGAGCTCGGTCTTCAACGCCCTGCAATACTACTATGGATCGGTCTATATCAACGACTTCACCTACATGAACCGCGTCTTCCAGGTCAAGGCGCAGGCCGCACCAAAATACCGGGTCGATGCCGACCAGGTCCGCGACATGGAAATCCGCAACCGCGACGGCAAGATGCTGCCGCTCGGCTCCGTGATCGACGTGAAGGAAATCCTCGGGCCGCAGTCCATTGTTCGCTACAACATGTATCCCTCCGCCAAGATCATGGGTCAACCCGGCGAAGGGTTCAGCACCGGCCAGGCCATGGCCATTGTCGAAGACATGTCGAAAACCAAACTACCCGCTTCGATGGGCTTGGAATGGACCGAACTCTCCTATCAGGAAAAAGCGGCGCAAGGAGGGACGAACATGATCTACGTGCTCGCCATCATCCTCGTCTACCTCGTGCTGGCCGCGCAGTATGAAAGTTGGAGCATCCCCGTCTCCGTCTGCCTCTCCGTGCCAACCGCCCTGCTCGGTGCCGCGATCGCGCTATCGATCGGCAAGATGAGCCTCGATATCTACGCCCAGGTCGGCATCGTCCTGTTGATCGGCCTCTGCACCAAGACGGCGATCCTGATCGTCGAATTCGCCAAGGTCGAACACGACGAAGGCAAGAGCATCTTCGATGCGGCCATGAACGCCGCCAAGCTGCGCTTCCGCGCCGTGTTGATGACCGCCTTCTCCTTCATCCTCGGTGTAATCCCGCTCGTACTCGCCTCCGGTGCCGGCGCGGAAAGCCGCAAGGTGCTCGGAACCACGGTCTTCGGTGGCATGCTCGTCGCCACCGTCGCCAGCCTGATCTTCGTGCCGATGCTCTACTACATCGTGCAGAAAGCCTCGGAGAAATCCGTTAAGAACAATGAACCGAAAGAAGGATAATCCATGAAACCCATAAAAACCGCACTTGCCGGATTAGCCACACTCGTTCTCGCAAGCTCAGCACAGGCTCAATACAGCACCTACGACTATTGGGACCACAACTATACCGTCCAGGCCCTGCTCGGTGCGGTGCAGTTTGAAAACCTGAAAATCGATGATACCAGCGGCTCCGACGATCCGGAAGCAGTCGAAATCGACCTGTCGCTCATTCCTCAGTTTGGGGCGGCATGGGGAACGATACCCAAGGGCGACCGCTTCCAATACGGATTGGAGACCTCCTTTCTGCTCGGTCTCCGGTTTGATGATATTAATTATATATCAGCCGGCGGAAACGGCCTCTATGTCAGCATTTCAACCTCAATGTGGATGTTCGACTTCGCCGGCGGCGGGTATGCCAGCCTCTTTCTCGACAAAAACCGCAAGACCCGGATCTATGTCGGCGGCGGCCCATTGATGACCTACGTCGACTATCGCTCCGAACGCGAAGAAGACGGGGGTGTGGATGTCGACACCAACGAATCTGCCTTCGGGATCGGACTCTATGCCCGCGCTGGTTTCGAGTTCCGCATCTATGAAGCCGGCATGCTTGGAATCGGCGCACGTGGCACGTGGTCTTCCCTCGACCTTTCCGACGTCGGCGGCAGCTCCGAGCTCACCGGCATCGCCGCCTTCATCTCCTTCACCGCTGGGCTTTAATACTTCGACAGATGAGCAGGCTCCCCGAAGTTTCGGGGTGCTCCATATGGGGCGGACTTTCCAGTCTGCCCTCTTTTTTGCATCACAAGCTTCCCGCCTGCCTCGCCACCCGCTATTCTGCACCGCTCATGAAAAAGAACGAACAGATGCGGCATTCGGAGCGCAAGCGGGTGGAACTGGATTTCCAATGGCCGGAAGTCCCTTTCAACATTGTGCTGGTCGAGCCCTCGATTCCCCCGAATACCGGCAATATCTCCAGGCTCTGCGCCGCCACTGGCACCAAACTGCATCTGGTCGAGCCGCTGGGCTTCGACCTCTCCGAAAAGCGGCTGCGCCGCGCGGGACTTGATTACTGGGAGTCCGTCAATCTGACGACGTATCCAGACCTCGATGCGTTTTTTGTGCAAAACCCCGAGAGCAGGAAGTTTTTCTTCAGCACCGCTGGGAAACAAAGTTTTCACGAAGTGGACTACCGGCCGGGCGACTACCTGATCTTCGGCAACGAGGCCGTTGGATTGCCCGACGAGCTGCTCGCGGCCCATCCGGAGAATGTCTGCAACATCCCCATTAAACTCGATTGCGTACGGTCACTGAATTTGTCAAATTGCGCGGCTATTGTGCTTTATGAGGCCCTGCGGCAACTCAACTGCGGGAATTCGGCAAAATGCCCAATTGGAGAGGAATACGAAATACGTAGTACGTAATACGCATTTAGTTTTGAACGCGTGTTAATATTTGCGGTCAGAAACTGCATCATTTCTTAACAAGGAGAAACCAGAATGGCGGGAATCGAACTCATCAATCAGAAGGTGCGCGAACAGAGCGCATTCATCCCTACATTGAAAAACGAAATTGGAAAGGTGATCGTCGGACAGGAATACCTGATTGACCGGCTGATCATCAGCATACTGGCCAACGGTCACGTTTTGCTCGAGGGCGTGCCCGGCCTCGCAAAAACCCTGACGATCAACACCCTCGCCTCCGCGCTCGACACTTCGTTCCAGCGCATCCAGTTCACTCCTGACCTGCTCCCCGCCGACCTCGTCGGCACCCTGATCTACAATCAGAAGGATGGCGATTTTATCATCAAGAAAGGCCCCGTCTTCGCAAACGTCATCCTGGCCGACGAAATCAACCGCGCGCCCGCCAAGGTGCAGAGCGCCCTGCTCGAAGCGATGCAGGAAAGACAGGTCACCATCGGCGACGAAACCTATAAACTCCCCTCGCCGTTCCTCGTGATGGCCACTGAAAACCCGATCGAGCAGGAAGGTACCTACCCCCTGCCCGAGGCACAGGTCGACCGTTTCATGCTAAAGATCAAAGTCGGCTACCCGACTATCGAAGAGGAGCGCCGCATCCTTGACCGCATGGCGCATTCCAATACCGAGATACCCGTCAACGCGGTGCTGCACCCCGACGAAATCCTCAAAGCGCGCGAAATCGTCGACGAAATCTATATCGACGAAAAGATCAAGGACTACATCCTCAGCATCGTCTTTGCCACCCGCGAGCCGGAGAAGTACAACCTCGACATCAGGGATTACCTGCAGTACGGCGCCTCGCCGCGCGCGACGATCTACCTGACCATGGGCGCCCGCGCCCACGCCTTTATGCAGGGCCGCGGCTACGTCACCCCGCAGGATGTCAAATCCATCGCCCCAGATGTGCTCCGCCACCGCTTGATCGTCTCCTATGAAGCAGAAGCCGAAGAGATGAGCTCCGAGGACATTATCGAGAAGGTTCTGTCTGAAATCCCCGTCCCATAATAACCGGAAATTTGCCGCAAGAGAGCGCAAAGAACACAAAACCTACTCTTTGAGATCTCTGCGTTCTTTCGTGGCTAATAAAACATGTCCTCCATCGATCATAAAGAGCTTCTGAAAAAAGTCAGAAGGATACAAATTTCGACGAAACACGCCGTGAACGACGTGTTTGCGGGACAATACCATTCCACGTTCAAGGGGCGTGGAATGGAGTTCGACGAAGTACGCGAGTATGTTCCCGGCGACGACATCCGCTCCATCGACTGGAATGTGACGGCCCGCACCGGTTCGCCGCACATCAAGAAGTTTGTCGAAGAGCGCGAAATGACCGTCATGCTCGTCGTTGACATCAGCGCCTCGCACCTCTTTGGCAGCGGCGTGCAGATGAAGCGCGATCTCGCGGCAGAAGTCGCCGCCGTACTGGCCTTTTCAGCCATCCGCAACAACGACCGCATCGGACTGATCCTTTTTGCAGAGGAGGTCGAAAAGTATATCCCGCCGAAGAAGGGAACACGCCACGTCCTGCGCCTCATCCGCGAAATGCTCTCGCACAAACCGCAGGGCAAGGGAACAAACGTGGTTCCCGCGCTCGACTACCTCAATCATGTCAGCACCCGGAAGAACGTCACTTTCCTCATCAGCGACTTCATGTTCAGCGACAACTATGCACAGTTGCTGAAGATTTCTGCCCGGCGCCACGACCTCATCAGCGTGGTCATCGGCGACAAACGCGAAATCGCCTGGCCGGACATAGGTATTGTCAACTGGCACGATGCCGAAACCGGCAAAAAAACACTCGTCGACACCTCCAGCCGCAAGGTGCGTGAAAAACTCGGCATCGAACAGACCCGCCGCGCCGAGACCGTCGATGAAATGCACCGCAAGGCCGGCATCGACACGATCCGTCTCTTCGCCGGAGAACCCTACGACAAGCAATTTATCAAATTTTTCCGCCAACGCGCCAGCAGGAGATGATTCTTTAACCGCACCAGGAATATTAGCCACGAAAGAACGCAGAGAACACAAAAGGAGTATAATAGATGGTCAGCTTTGCTTTCTTTGCGCTCTTTTGTGGCCAAAAAAATGAACCCGATTAAATACATCCTGTTTTCCTTGTTGCTATCACTTGCATTCGGTTGCACACCAGAGAAGTCGAAGACTTATCCTCAGGATCGGTTGACGGTGGAATATTCTGTTGACCGGGAATCCATTCGTATTGGCGATCCGGTCGAGTTGGTCGTAACGGCCTGTTTTCCAACCAACGGAATATTGGAACTTCCGGAGATAGGGCGTGAAAAGGATGTCGTTCTGCTGGAGCGCGACTGGGAAGACGTTCCGCGAGAGGATGGCCTGACTCAATCTGAATCACGCTATACCATCACATCCTTCCGTCTCGGCGAGCACGCTGTTTCCACCGGCATGATTGTATGTGTGGTTGATGACCAAACCTTCTCAACCAACTTCCCTGCGGTGACGCTTGCGGTCGAATCAAGCCTGACCGAAGATTCATCTTCGGAAATTGCCGACATCAAATCCGTTCACAAGCTGCCGGGGCGCATTCCGCCCTGGCTGTGGATTTCGTTATTGGTTGCTCTGATTGCGTTCCTGGTTGGATGGATCACTTCCAAACTTTGGAAGCACCGGGAGCACATTATTCCAGGAGCACCGCCCATTCCTCCTTACGTAATTGCTTTCCGCGCTTTGGAGGCCTTGAAAAACAGAGGCCTGCTCGAAAAAGATGAATGCAAGCCGTTCTACATCGAACTTTCAGTGATTCTGCGTTCCTACCTCGAAGGACGTTTCAACCTCAACGCCCCCGAGGAAACCACCGAGGAAATCGTCGAGGAAATGAGCAGGTCGCCCGAACTGGATGGTTCCCAGCGCAATATTCTTCAGGAGTTCATGCGCCAGGCCGACATGGTCAAATTCGCCAAAGGCCATCCCGACCGCGTCACCATGGAATCCGCATTCAAAACCACAAAGCAGTTTGTTGAACAAACTAAAACTTCGGGAGACCGGAATGATAATTAGCTGCAAAAGAACGCATAGAACTCAAAAGACCGAAGCGCAGAATTTTTTGCGTTCTCTGCGTTCCTTCGCGGTTTCAAATTCCATCACAATATGAGACTCGCGTATCCCATTTTATTGCTGTTGCTGTTGCT
>JAUVCG010000042.1 GCA_030595785.1 Kiritimatiellales bacterium
ATCCCTATGCCTACGGGTGCAACATATCCTATGAGCAATGTAAGCTGGGAAGAAGCCATGGGGTTCTGCGAGTGGTTGACGAAGAAGGAGCGGCGGAGAGGGCGCTTGCCGGAGGGGTATGAATATACGTTGCCCACGGAGGCGGAATGGGAATATGCCTGCCGGGCCGGAACCACCGGAGACTATGCCGGCGATGTGGATGCCATGGCATGGCACAAGGGTAACAGCTCGGAAAAGACGAGTTCCGTGGGGCTGAAAAAACCGAATGCGTGGGGATTGCACGACATGCACGGGAATGTATGGGAATGGTGCGTGGACGATTGGTATGCATCGTACGTCAATGCACCGACCAATGGCTCGCAACGAGGCGACGCCTATGACGAATACGAGGTAGACCGTTCCCGGATCGATGAGCCTGGGAATATTTACCGTCTGCATAACGAGGATTACCGGATCGTACGCGGCGGGTGCTGGAGCTATCCGGCTTCCACCTGCCGGTCTGCAAATCGCTACTATCATGAAAAAAAGGACTTCAGGCTTAACTATCTCGGCTTTCGGCCCGTGGTTCTTTGGAATCCTCCAGACACGGGGGTGAGGGCCACTTCCAGGCTTAAAGAAGGGCTTGAATAGGCTACGTTTTTATCGGTTTTCTTGTTTTTGCAGGGCGGGCGTTGTCCTTCCCGCTCTTTTGCCGGTCGGCGGCGGGGAGATCGATGTCCATGACGAAGCCTTGCTTGCTGAGCAGCAGCAATCGCGGTTGTTCTTCAATATGTACGGGGTAGGGCAGGAGGTGCATTTGCAGCAGTACCTGCACCTGGTTGGGGGTCAGTAGTAAACCCTTATAGTTGGTTTCCAAAACAAACGGGCAGCCATCCTTCCAGCCGGAGCAGCCATACGCGTGCTTGCCCTTTACGATTTCCTTGCCGCACAACGGACAGTCGCCCCAGCGATCCGTGTCGAGCTTGGCAGACGTGCTGCTCTCGATGAGGCCCCGGGTATAGGAAAAAATGCCATCCATGAAATCAGAGGCTTCCGCTTCTCTTCGTTCAATCTGCTTGAGTTTTTCCTCCCACTCACCGGTCATTTCAGGAGATTTTAATAGCGGGTCCTGAATAAGTGCAATAAGACAGCGCCCCATGTCAGTGGCGCGGACCTGCTTCTTCTCTCGGCAAATATAGTTGCGCCGCAGGAGGGTTTCGATAATCGCCGCGCGGGTGGCGGGTGTGCCGATGCCGCGCTCCTTCAATGCTTCGCGCAGGGTATCGTCATCGACCCACTTTCCGGCGGCCTCCATCGCGCCGAGCAGAGAGTTTTCAGTGAACGCTTTGGGCGGCTTTGTTTTACCCTCGCGTGTCGCGGGCTCATGCGGACCGCTTTCGCCTTTTTCAAAGGTCGGAAGGGTTTGGTCCTCATCTGTTCCATCTTCCGCCTTCTTCCTTTTCTTTTTGGGGAACAACACCGACCAGCCAGGCTCAATGACCTGCGTGCCCTTGGCCTGGAACTTTACTTCGTTGCTTTCGCCGTCAACCGTCGTGATTTTTTTAATGCAGAAGGGGTAGAAGGCGGCGACAAACTGGGTGGTGATCACGTCGTAGACCATTTGTTCATTTGCGCTGATCGAACGGGGGATAATACCGGTCGGGATGATGGCATGGTGATCGGTTACTTTTTTGTCGTCCACGATGCGCTTGGTGAAGGGAAGCTTGGAAAGCTCCAGCGGTTCGATCTGTTCCGCTCGAATGGCCTTGAGCTGTTCGAAGATTTTCGGGATACGCGGTTTCATGTCGGCGCTGAGGTAGCGCGAGTCGGTGCGCGGATAGGTGACGAGCTTTGATTCGTAAAGGCTTTGCGTGGCGGCCAGCGTATCGGCGGCGGAGAGACTGTGGATCTTATTAATTTCGCGCTGGAGTGTAGTGAGGTCAAACAGCTGGGGAGGTTGCTCCTTCTTCTGCTTTCCCGTTATGGCGCTGATGGTAAAGGGCTGATCGGTTATTGTGTCGAGAAGCTCCTGCGCCTTCTCAGGTTTTTCGAACCGGCCTCCGGTATATTTGAAACCAACATCACGATATTTAGTAGTCAGTTCCCAAAAGGGCTTGGACCGGAACTTATAGATTTCGTCATCACGCTGGACGATCATGGCGAGCACGGGGGTCTGCACGCGGCCAATGCTCCACAGCACGCGATCGTCTCCGGAGGCAAGGCGGCCGTGGCGGACTGTAAAATAGCGCGTGGCGTTGAGTCCGACGATCCAGTCAGATTCGGAGCGGCATTTCGCGGCGGCGTATAGCGGATCATACTCGTGTCCATCCTTGAGGTCCTTGAAGGCCTCTTTGATGGCGTCGGGCGTGAGTGAGCTGAGCCAGAGGCGACGGATGGGCTTGTCTTCGCATCCACTCAGCGAAAGGATATACCGGAAGATCAATTCTCCTTCCCGGCCGGCATCGGTGGCGCAGACGATTTCCTCAGCCTCCTTGCAGAGTTTTTTGATCGTCTCGAACTGCTCGGCGACCCCGGAGTTTTCGATCAGCTTAAGTTTAAATTCATCGGGAATGAAGGGGAGGGAATCGAGCCTCCATTTGCGCAGCTCGGGGTCGTATTCGCCGGGCTCAAGCAGGGTGACGAGATGGCCGAATGCCCAGGTGATGGCGCAGCCGCGCCCTTCGATATAGCCCTTCTTTTTTTCAGTGATTTTCAGGACGCTCGCAATATCACGCGCGACGGAGGGCTTTTCTGTAATGACAACTTTCATAGATACGTATCGAGTATTGTGTATTGCGTATTTGGTGGCGAGTGCAATACGTAGTACGCAGTACGTAATAGAATCTTACAGTCTATTCGGCGATGTGTTTGCGCATCCGGTGCAGGCTGCCCCCATTGACGACGTCGGTGTAGCCCGCGCTGATAAGCGATCGTTTGGCTGCCCCTGATCGCGCGCCGCTGTGGCAGTAGACGATGATCTGCCTTGAATTGCCGTTGGCGTGCGCCCCGATCTTTTCGGCAATGGCGTTATAGGGAATGTTAATTGCACCATCGATATGCCCGCCGGCATATTCCCCCGCAGTGCGGGTATCGACCACCAGCGCACCGTCCTTAATCAATGCCGGAATGTCGGCGTCTTTGTCCGCGCCGCCGAAAAGAAGATTTGCCAGAATACTCATTATAACTACCGCCAATCCAAGTTTTGCTAATGTTTTCATTATTTCGTCCGTGCGCAGACCAGCGTGTCAGGTGTGCGAATATAAAGGGTGTCGTCGACCGCGATGATCGAAGCGAAGCTGTGTTCCCCCGACATTGGAATGCGGTTGATCAGCTTTGTGTTCTTGCCGGCGGCATAAACGAAAACCTCTGCGTTATGGTTGATCATGTAGACCTTGCCATCCGCCACCAACGGGGAGGCGAAGAAGCCTTTGTCGCTTGGGATCTTTTCCTGCCAGACTTCGCTTCCGTTCTGGGCGTTGATGCATGTAAGGTAGCGCTTCACGCCGTCGAGTACATAGAGAAGGCCGCTTTCATAGGCCGGCGTGCAGACGTCCGGTATACGGCCTTCATAATCCCATCGTTTGCTGCCGCCCGGCTTCAGCGCCACCAATGTGCGGCCGCGCGGATAGGCCGACACCACAAGATCTCCTGCGGCAACGGGACTGGAAATAATCCGCCAGTTCGTTTTGTGATCGCCCTTAGCAAAGTCATAGCGCCATTTTTCTTTGCCTGTTTCCAGATCATGACAGGTCGCCACATCGGCTCCGGTCACAAAGAGGCCGTTTTTTCCAATGATCGGAGTGATGTACGAATCAAGTGATTCTTGGATCGCTTCCGTTTTGCGTTCGATCGTCCAGAGGGTCTTTCCATTGCTCGCATCAATGGCCATCAGGCAGTTGCCGGAATTTGGAGCTTTCTGCTCGCCCTTCGGTAGATAGAGCAGAGGGATGTAGAGTTTGCCTTCGTGCAGCAGTGGACTGGAGCTGAAGCCAAATTTAGATGAAAGCTCGCCGTGGTCTTCCCTCAGCTCGCGTTTCCAGAGTTCCTTTCCTTCCAGCGACATGGCCGCCAGCGTGCCCTGTCCAAAAAAGAACCAGATCGTTTTTCCGTCACTGACCGCCGAAGGGCTGGCCATCGTGTTTCCACGCATCGCCTTCTTGCCCGAGCCCATCTTCTTCTTCCAGCCGATCTCGCCGGCTTTGCGGTCGATGCTGATGGCATAAAGCTGGTCGTCGTCCGAATGAGTCGTCAGGAAAATATGATCGCCGACCACAATCGGTGTTGAACTTCCAGTGCCTGGCAGATCACACGACCACGCCACGTTTTCGCCGCTCTCCACCGACCACGAGACGGGTAGGTTATTCGCATCGCATGTTCCATTCAACTCCGGGCCGCGCCACTGCATCCAGTCGCCTCCGAACGCGGCTGTTACGACCATCAACAATCCCAATACAATCTGTTTCATATCGTTTCCGTAATAAGGGCTACAGTTTAAGTTGTTTCTCCAAGCCCTTGCCGGATTCGAAGTTGAATTCTTTTCCTTCGAGCTTCAAGACCACCTCATTGCCGCTGGCAATCAGCTCAATGTTCGCTTCGGGATGTCGGGCAAGCCAGACGTTGGCCAGGGCGATGGCGCATTCGAGACCGTCGCCACGCTGGAAATTCCAGACTTCATCGGGTTGGGCGATGTGGGTTTCGTCGTAGATAGATTCGTTGGGCAGGCTTTCGAATGTTTTGAAAAGCGTATCGTCAGGCAACTCCCTGGTTTTGTCGATAACGACGGGATTACGCTCGAGCGCGGCCTTGAGGAAGGGTTTCCAGTCGGTGACTGCGAGGTCGCGGCTGGCGTAGAAGGCGAGGTCGGCGACGGTGTGGGAGCCGCGCAGACCTTTCAGATATTGGATGATCTCTTCGCGCGCCATGCCTGGCTGGAGTTCGATGGGACCGGGGCCATTTAGCTGTTTGCTTTCAATCTCTGGAAGTTCGGGGTCGAGGTGGATAAAGTCGATGAGGCCCTCAATGACGGTCATTTTACGGTCCATGTTGTTGGTACAGTCGATCTTTTCGGCGAGGCCTTTCATGCTGTCGTCGTCGAAGTGGGAGACGGGGTTGTTCTTAAGGTAATCGCTGAGCTTGTTGAGCTGGATGCGGTCAGGGATGGGATCGGTATAGAAGTCGTATTCATCGATTTGGCCGAGCAGTTTGTCGCAGGTGGCCTTGTCCGAAACCTTGTAGGGGCTGCCGTGCTCATAGGAGAAGGCGCGCTCGATGGGCAGGTATTGCTCCGTGCCGTGACGCATATATTTGATCTGGAAACATTTTTGGTGCTCAGAGCGGTCACGCAGGAAGTTGGCAAGCATTTCGTAGGTGATGTCAGTGGTGGTGAAGGCATCGAGTTTTTCGCGAAACAACGCGAAGCTCTCGGGAGAAATAGTGGCTTCGGGATAAACCGTGTGGATGAAACCGGTGTTATTGGCAACGATGGTGACCTGCTCGTGGCGCAGGGCCCGCTGCGCCTTGGCGGTGAGGTCGGTTCCGTTGAACCACATGTTCTTGGTGACGAGCCGCCGGTTATTGGTGAGTACGCCGTCCTGCACATTGATGAAATTCTGTGAGTGCAGCGGGGTTGCGATCAGGAAAATATCTTCGAGCGGGATGTCGCAGATGATAAAGAGCGCCGCGGCGTAGAGCGTGGAGAGCGAGACGCATTCGCCCGCGCCGACGCGGTAGTTTTCTTTGTGCTTGAAGGCGTCCATCGCCTCCAGTGTTTCGGTTTTCCAGTAAGGGACGATATTGGAATTATATTTATCGAGTCCGAAGTGCTTGCGGATATCGAGCGAGAAATAGTGTTTATCGCCCTCGTAGCCAAACAGCGCATTGCTTTGGCTGATGGCCGTCTCATCCATGAAGGGCGCGAAGCGCGCCATTTCGGCTTCCTTGGTGGTCAGCCCCCAGGTGTCAAGGTCCAGGTTGAATTCGTAGTGGTCGATGATGAATTGTTTGAGCCGCTGGATCTTCTTGTAGGGCTTCATCGTGTCGAGCTTGCGGAACCAGTCGTGGTTTTTCCATTCCCAGATCCGTGGTGACATGATGTTGGCGAGCACCAGACTGTAGAGCAACTCGGGGAACACGAAAATCTCCATGTCCGAAAGAGAGATGGCGGAAGAATATTTTTCAAGCTGATCGTCGGGAATATCTGGGATAATGTCCATGTGTCGCATTGTAGAGGCCTGACGCGCGTTGAAAAGAAAACATTGATGAAAGGTATGTAGTTCCGCCTTTAGGCGGTCTTCCGGACATGTCGTGTGAAAGCCGCCTAAAGGCGGAACTACGAACCTTTTCCCGCTTTTCCCCCGTCGATACGGTCCGCCGTAGCTTCTGTTGCGACGAGCCTGACGACCTGCCCTCGAAAACTCTCTGCAGCCTGGAATTCCACGGGGATGTAGTGTTCGGAGTAGCCTGTGGCTACGCCTTCCTTGTGGCCTTCGACGAGCACGTCGATCGGTTTTTCGAGGAATTGGCGATGGAAGTTCAGTGCCATCTCATCGCCTAGTTTGCGGAGCCGTTCGCTGCGCTCCGATGCGACGGCGCCGTTGACCTGCCGCCCCATTCTGGCGGCGATGGTTTTAGGGCGGGGGGAGTAGGTGAACGTGTGCATCTTCGAGAAGCCAACCTTCTTACAGAATGCATAGCCTTCTTCAAAATAGGTTTCGGTTTCTCCGGGAAATCCGACAATGACATCCGTGGTAAAGGCGGGGTTTCCGAGCGCGGCGCGGGCGCGCTCGACGGCATCTAAATATTCAGCAGCGGTATAGCCGCGCCGCATGGCCTGCAGCACGGCATCAGAGCCCGACTGCAGCGACAGATGGAGGTGCGGCATAATATTGGGCGAGGATGACCAGACTTCTAGCAGCTCATCGGTCAGTTCACCGGGATGCAGGCTGGAGAGGCGAAGCCTTCCGATGTCGGGAATGGCGGCCAGATGCCGCAGCAGCTCGGCCAGCGACGAGCCGGTGTCGCGGCCGTACAGCCCGACGCTTATACCGGTCACGACGAGTTCACGATATCCCATCCCGGTGAGCAGGGTGGCTTCTTCGACTGCGGCAGCGATGGCTTTGTCCCGCGGTTCTTTGCGCAGCCGGGGAATAATGCAGAACGAACAACCGATATCACACCCGTCCTGCACCTTAAGGAACGCGCGGGTATGATCTCCGAAGTTGGATATGGGAAAGGCATCGGTTTCAATATTTCCAGTTGGGCCGGAGGCGGGCATATCGAGTTGCCCGAGCACTTCGGCAAGATGCTGGAGCCAGTCGGCGCCGGCGGGTACGCGGGCGACGGGGGCTTGATCCACTTGTGTCAGTTCGTCGTTGGCCGCGCAGCCGGTAACCATAATCCGGGCAAGGGGATTGTCTCGCTGCATGCGCCGGATGGTCTGGCGCGATTTCCGGGCAGCGGCAGCTGTCACGCCGCAGGTGTGGATAATGATCACATCCGCATCATCCGAGCCCGTCGCCTTCTGCAATCCAAATCCTTCGAGCAAACGCTCGATCTGGTGCGCATCATACTGGTTGACCTTGCAACCAAGAACGTTGACTAAATAGGAGTCTGGTCTGTTTCCGTTCATAAATGGTTGTCTCTCATAAGGTTTCCCATGTCTGGAAGCAAGCGCAATTCATCGGACTTGATGGGATTCGGTTCAAATAGAAATCCCAAGGATTTAATTCTTTCCAAGCCACCGGAAATCGCCCATCTTAAACCTCTCCTGCAAAACGCGATTATAGTACTCGTGTATTCAGGCGGAGCCGTGTAAGGGGAGTAGGGAATGTTGAACAACAAGGCAATCACAGTGGCCGTCCTTCTTGGTGTCTTGATCGGCACCGCGGCGTTCACATTTAGATATGCAGAGGGATTTTCTTATTTCAGCACCGACCCCAAAGCCTGCATGAACTGCCACATCATGACACCCCAATATGATTCGTGGCAGAAATCCAGCCATCATGCCGTCGCAGGCTGCGTCGATTGCCACCTCCCGCACGATTTTATCGGCAAGTATATTGCCAAGGCTGAAAATGGCTACCATCACTCCCTGGCCTTCACGACGCAGGAATTTCAGGAACCGATCATGATCAAGGAAAAGAACGGACGGATCCTGCAACGTAACTGCGTGGAGTGCCATGACGATATGGTCCATGAACTTTTCAAACGAAATGTAGACGACCCGAATGCAGTGAACTGTATCCATTGCCATGCCTCGGTCGGTCACGGCGCGTTACCGACGGGCATTGGCGGGGCGGATCACGGGGAAGAAAGGGAGAGGAAAAACCATGAATGAATTAAATAAGAAATCAGGAAGCGCGGGGATATTCGTTGGAATCATCATTGTTATTGCCCTTGCGTTTTTTGCCATTGTGGCGTTGCTGGGCAATATTTCCGAGCGCAAGAACGAGGCGCGCAACCCCTACGTACGATTGGTTGAAGTCGACGAAGATACAACCGACCCGGCGGTCTGGGGCTTAAACTGGCCCAAGCAATACGACTCCTACCTTCGCACTGCGCTCACAACCAGCACCCGTTTCGGTGGACACGGTGGCAGCGAAGCCCTCCCGGAGGAAAAGATCGATCGTGATCCGTGGCTCAAACGCATGTTCCTTGGCTATGCCTTTTCTATCGACTACCGCGATCGGCGCGGCCATGCCTATATGCTGTCCGACCAGGAAGAGACGAAGCGCCAGACCAAGCCGCAGTCCGGTTCCTGTATGCACTGCCATGCCTCCATCATGCCTGTCTACCGCGAGTTGGGTGATGGCGATCCCCTGGTCGGTATGAATAAAACCCACGCCATGTCCTATCAGGAGCTCAACACGATGGTACACGACATGGGCCACGGCCACTCCGTCTCCTGTGTCGACTGTCACGATCCTGACTCCATGCAGATCCGCGTAACGCGTCCAGGCTTAATGGTCGGTTTGCAGCGACTGGCGGAGTCCGATGCCCCGGTTCCAGCGATGCCCTCGATCGATCTCTGGCGGCAAAGTTCCCGTTCCGAGCCGTATGATCCGAATTTGGATGCAACGCGTAACGAGATGCGGTCCCTGGTCTGCGCACAGTGCCACGTGGAATACTACTGTTCCTCCGACTTCCCGCTTACCTTCCCATGGGCTAACGGCCTGGCGATGGAGGATCTTGAAAAAACCTGGGATGAAACCAAACTCACCAGTGGAGAGCGCTTCTTCGATTACAAACATAAGGAAAGCGGTGCCGAGGTCCTCAAGGCCCAGCACCCCGAGTTCGAGCTTTGGAGTCAGGGCATCCACGCCCGAAGCGGCGTTGCCTGTGCCGACTGCCATATGCCCTACATGCGCGATGGCGCCTCAAAGGTCTCCGATCACTGGGTGCGCAGCCCGCTGCTGAACGTCAACCGCGCCTGCCAGACCTGCCACCACATCTCCGAGTCGGAAATACTCGCACGGGTTGATAGTATCCAGCAGAAAAACTACGACCTCCTGCAACGCGGCGGAGCCGCTCTCATGGATCTGCTCGATGCCGTGCAGGCGGCCAAGGATGCCGGTGTCACCGACGAGCAACTCAAGCCCGCCCTGGATTTCCAGCGCAAGGCGCAGTGGAGGCTCGACTATATTGCCGCCGAAAACTCCATGGGCTTCCATGCTCCGCAAGAAGCTGCCCGTATCCTTGCCGAGGCCGCCGACTATGCCCGTCAAGGTCAGGTCGAAGCATTGAAACTCACCAAATAATTATAAAATGCAGGTGTAAAGTTCATGGCCGCCCTGTTCATGCCGGGCGGCCTTTTTCTTTGCCGTGACGCTTTCAATGGCAGGGGATTTCCGTATCATCCACAGGTGATGATTAACAATGCAATTGGTGTATCCGTCGAGCCGCACTAGATCGGCGGATCAAGTCCGTGAACCACTAACAGATTACTTCGTTTATGAAAAAAACCAGAGTCGATCGAAAATTTTCCGAGTTGCAAAAGCAGGGGAAGAAGGGATTCATTGCCTATCTTGGCGCTGGAGACCCCTGTCTTGAAGACACGGTGGATATCGTGTTGCGTCTGGAGGATGCCGGTGTGGATCTGGTGGAGCTGGGGCTGCCTTTTTCCGATCCGCTGGCCGATGGCCGCGTGAACCAGGAGGCGGCGATCCGTGCGCTGGAGGCGGGGTCCACCCTTGACGGAGTGATGGAGTGCGTCGCGAAGATCCGCGAGCGCAGTGAAATCCCGATGATTTTCTATGCCTACATGAACCCGTTACTTGCACGTGGTTTTGACGAGTCGATGGCCCTGGCGGCGCAGGCGGGGATTGATGGATTTCTGTTGCTGGACCTCCCGTTTGAAGAAGCAGGCGCGTATCGTCAGGCGCTGAAGCAAAACAATCTTAACGCCATCCAGTTGGTTACGCCAACTACACCGGATGAACGGATTGAGAAGATCGTGAAGCGCGCCAGTGGATTTGTTTACTGTGTATCGCGCGAAGGAGTGACCGGTGTGCAGGATCGGATAGCCGAAGGCGCAGGTGCACTGGTGAAACGGATCAAGGCAAAGACAAACTCTCCAGTGGCGCTTGGGTTCGGCATCGGCACGCCGGAGCAGGCGCGCGATGCGGCACAGCTGGCAGATGCCGTCGTGGTGGGCAGTGCGATCGTGAACCAGTTCCACAACAATCCACACACCCCGGAAGGTCGCGCCGATGCAACTGCCTTTGTGAAACAGATGGTTGATGCGGTTAAAGGGATTTAGGCAGAATAATTTGGTGGCAGAATGATTTATTTTCCAGCCCAGCCCGGGAAATTATTTTGCCACCCAATCATTCTGCCAATCAAATAGTGCTGATTGGTGAAAATTAGTGGTCTGATTTAATGGAGAAAGAGATGAGCGGACGTTATGCAGTAATCATGGCCGGCGGAAAAGGCGAACGCTTTTGGCCGATGAGCACCTCAAAGCACCCGAAGCAACTGTTGGCGCTGGTGGGCGACAAGCCGCTGATTGCGCAGGCGGTGGATCGCCTGGATGGGCTGGTTCCGCCCGAAAATGTTTTTGTGGTAACCAATGCCGAGCTCATCGACGCCACCCGCAAGGCGGCACCGTTACTCCCGCCGGAAAACATTGTCGGCGAACCGATCGGCCGCGATACGGCCGCCGCCGTGGCCTGCGGCGGGGCACTGGTGAAGGCCAGGGACGAAGAGGGCGTGTTTGCCGTGCTGACGGCCGATCAGGTGATGGGCGACCTCAATCTGTTTTCTGCCACACTCAAGGGCGGTATGGATCTCGCGGAACAAAACGATATTCTCGTGACCATCGGTATCGAGCCGGCCTACCCATCAACCGGATTTGGTTACATCGAATCGGGCGATACATTTGCAACTGAGAGCGGCGTCGAGTTTCGCAAGGCTAACCGTTTTGTTGAAAAACCGGACGAGGCGACAGCTACTCAATACCTTGAAACAGGCAGGTTCTACTGGAATTCCGGAATGTTTATCTGGTCTGTCCCGTCGCTGGAAAAAGCATTTGGCGCACACTGTCCGGAAATGAAGGATCTGATGGATACGCTCACTGACTATGCGAAAGATGAAAAGATTATCGAGGGCATGGCTGCCACCTACCCGGATCTTGGAAAAATTTCGGTCGACTATGCACTGATGGAAAAGGCCGACAATATCGTCATGGCCTGCGGCACTTTTGCCTGGGATGATGTCGGGTCATGGCCGGCGCTGGAGAGCCACTTTGAGCAGGACGATGGCGGCAATACCCGGATTGGCCAGGTGGAAACCCTCGATGCCGATGGAAATATCGTGCTCTCCAAAGATCGGCTGACCGCGGTAATCGGTGTGAAAGATCTCATCGTGGTGCAGGCCGACGGCGTCACGCTCGTCTGCCCAAAAGACCGCGCGCAGGATATCAAACAGATGGTCGTAGCGCTGCGGGAGAAGGGCGGATACGACGGGTTGCTCTAATGCCCGATTCTAAAACTCCATAAAAACAGCCATCGCAATATTATATAGCATATTATATAAATCTCCCTATAATTTGATATAAATAGGAATAATTATATATAGAACTATATGAAAAGGAGCGGGTTGTGAGCGCTGAAAATAGGCAAAAAATTGGGTCGTTGTTGAAATTAGAGCGTCGCAAGGCGGGGCTTTCGCAAGATGAAATCGCTCGGAAATCGGGTCTCACGCAGACGACGGTCAGCCATCTTGAGAGTGGCGATTCCGACTTTCGGATCAAGACGCTCGAAAGCTATGTCGATGCCCTCGGGAAAAAGCTGAACCTTATCTCCAAGGAAGCCGAACTCTTCCACTACAACGCCGTCGTTCAATCGGTGTATGACGGCGACACCTGCCGCGTGGATATCGACCTCGGGCTTGGCATTTGGATCCGCAACGAAAAGCTGCGGCTCGTGCGCATCAACGCCCCCGAAATGACGGGAGACGACAAGGCACTCGGCACGGTGGCGCGCGATTTCCTGCGCGAGCTTATCGACGGGCAGGAAGTCATCATTGAAAGTATCAAGGATCGGCGCGGGAAATATGGACGCTACCTCGCCGAAATCTGGATTCAGCAGGACGAGTGCTGGATCAACGTCAACGACGCCCTCGTCACCGCCGGCCATGCCGTCTATCAGGAATATTGATTCCGTGGGGCTTTAAGCTCCTTTGGATTTGATATGCGGGTCGGTTGTCCGTATCTTTAGCCAACTTTATAATCACCCATGCAGGAAGGAAGATGGATACGGCACCAATCATCGCAATTCTGAAACCCGTGATCGTCTTCGGCGTCGTTCTTCTTGTCGTGAAATTTGGAGCCGACCTTCTCGTGGCACGCATAAGGAAAGATTCATCTCTCGTTTGCAGGGAAAAACCGACCGCCAAGGGTAGGGACGGATCGCCGAGCCGTCCGCACGCACGTTCGGCCAGTAATCCCGGTCTAGGCTATGCATGTGTGCGGCTTGCCCGGCGGTCAAGCCCTACCTCCCCCCGGAAATGGGCCATCGAACTCGACGATAGAAGCCACAACCGAAAAGACCGGATCGCCTGCGACCATTTCCTGAACAAAGCCATGGAAGAGGCCAGCGTTCCACTGCTCCGGTTCCAAACCCAATCCAGCTACACCACCGACCAGATCGCACAAAAAATCGCATCCCGGAAACAGAAGGATGCTGCATAACAGAGATTCGAATGGAGGGATGAAATGCCAAAACGATACACGACTATTAGAACGAACGACCTCAATATTGCAAAAAAGATCATTTCAATATCTGAGACATTTTCGGCAGATGAATCAAAATTGAATGCAACTCTTGAAGATCAAGGCGTTGGTAACGCAACATTGCCAAGCCAGCAGTTTGAAATATCGAACAAGCTGCTAGACAATCCATTTTTCTCAGAAACTATTTCAGTGGCCAATTATTCGGTGTCATTCAAGAAAGGTGGTACCGCATTTTCTTTACATATCAAACGTGATGCCGGAGCCGACGAAGTCACGATTAGCTTTAACAGTACCAATCCTTCAGACTGTGTTGCCTTCACTCACCTTGTACAATCCCACTTTCCAACGTTTGATCAGCACGAAGCCATCGATAAAATACTTGGAACCGAGCTTTCTGAGTTCTACAGACAGCGAGAACAAAGCCTCATGCGACTCGAAGAGTTGTCGCAGAAAGTAATAGAGCAAAACGAAGAATATAGACGCCGAACAGACGCAGAGCTAAACGAAAACCGTAAAAAACTGCAAGAGGACTTTGATGCTCGGCGTGACGAGTTACAAAAAGACACCGAAGCGAAGATCGAGGCAGTTCGCAAACGTGAAGACACATTGGAAGAACGGATTAAAGATCTGGACGACAGGAGCAATAAGCACGCCCGTCGCCAAATACAAAAAGACATTAAAAAATTGACGGGGCAACGCAGCAATGAGTTCAAGTTGACCAAAGGCACAGTTTCCAAACGAAATATCATCCACGCTACATTTATTCTGGTTATGTCTGCGATGATTGCCTCAATTATGCAGTCCTTTATTGTGCTGAAAAGTTCGCCAGATCCACAAAACACACTTGAGCTATATTATCCTATCAAAATCGCATTCAGCACATTGGCGTTAATCGCAATGGGACTTTACTATATTCGATGGAATGACAACTGGTTCAAGAGACACGCCGATGAAGAATTCAATATCAAACGTTTTGAACTCGATATTGATCGTGCTAGCTGGGTAGTAGAAATGGCTCTTGAATGGCAAAAAGATACACAGGGCGAACTCCCGAAAGGACTTTTAGACAAATTGACCACTAATTTGTTCGAGCCTATAGAACGAGCGGGGTCTGCAAAGCATCCATATGAGGATATAATCCCTGCCATTCTCGGCGCATCTTCTGAACTGGATATAAATCTTCCAATGGCCAATGTGCGAGTAGACCGAAAAGGAACCAATCAGCTAAAGAAAAGAATGGAGAAAGGGTAAATCATGGCAACAAATCACGGCATAAATCCCAATAGAAGGAAAACAGATGTTCGTACAGGCCTTTAAGAATATTGATGATGTGCTTTGGAAAGAGGCGGGATGTTCTTCGGAGCTGGATTATACGGAGCAGACTTCGTGGATGCTGTTCTTGAAGTATCTGGATGATCTGGAGGCGGAGCGGTCGATGGAGGCGGAGCTGGTGGGCAAGCCCTACGAGTTTCTGGTCGATGAACCGCATCGCTGGTCGAGCTGGGCGGCTCCAAAGAAGGCGAATGGTTCGTTCGACCATGACCGCGCGCTGACGGGCGATGACCTGATCGATTTTGTGAACCACGACCTGTTTGTCTATCTCAAGGGCTTTAAGCAGATGGCCGATGGGCCGGACACGATCGAATATAAGATTGGCGAGATTTTCGGCGAGATCAAGAACCGGTTCCAGAGCGGCTACTCCCTGCGCGATGCGCTGGAATATATGGACGCGCTCCATTTCCGGTCGCAGAAGGAAAAGCACGAGTTGAGCCATCTCTACGAAGCGAAGATCAAAAATATGGGCAACGCCGGGCGCAACGGCGGCGAATACTACACCCCGCGCCCGCTCATTCGCGCCATGATCAAGGTGGTTGATCCGAAGATTGGCGAGACGATCTACGACGGGGCCTGCGGCTCGGCGGGTTTCCTGTGCGAGGCGTATGACTATCTGCGATATGCCCCGGGAACGCCAATCTCCCGATTGGCATTAGCCTCAGATAGGGCCAATCTGGAGATTGGCGTTCCCGGGTCCTCTCCCGGAAAGCAACTCTCCACCAAGGATCTGGAGACCCTCCAGACCCGCACCTTCTACGGGAAAGAGAAAAAGTCGCGGGCCTTTATTTTCGGCATCCTGAACCTGATCCTGCACGGCATCGAGGCACCGAATATTATCCACACCAATACGCTTTCCGAAAACCTAGCCGATATTCA
>JAUVCG010000021.1 GCA_030595785.1 Kiritimatiellales bacterium
TATCCCTACACCAGCCCGGTGGGTTCGTTTGCACCGACTGGATATGGATTGCATGATATGGAAGGCAATGTCTGGGAGTGGTGTTCGGATCGGTATGACGGTGCATATTATGCAACTTCACCCTCGTCGAATCCCCGTGGGACTTCGACGGGCTCGTACCGCGTGATTCGCGGCGGCAATTGGGACTTCTGCGCCGGGTTCTGCCGTTCGGCGTACCGCGTCTGGTACAATCCGTCGTTCACGTACGACGGCATCGGGTTCCGCTCCGTTCTGCCCGCCAAGCCATGAGTCCCTTCCAGAAAAAACAGAACAGAAAAAGCGGAGGGCACTGGCAGGACGCGCCCCGAAGGGAAAGCGCGGCAGGACAGGGCACGGAGAGGTAGGGCGCGATCGCCGAGCGCGCCGCACGTCCGCAGGGCATTCCGCACCGCACCGTTCCTCCGTGCGGACAGCCCGGCGGTCTGTCCCTACCCGTTGCGGAGTTGAACGGTTTTCTCTCCTCGCACCGCATCCTGCGGGTGCGCGATGAGATTGTTTTGAAAGGGAACGATCCCTACCTGCTGTTTGTGGTGGAAGACGTCCCGGGAACGCCGAGCCCCAGCTCGGCCTATTCTGTTTCCATGCCGAGCTGGGGCTCGGCGTTCCCGGAAAGGTGTTTTGGATGCGGGAATATTAGGATCGGTTTATCCGCGATGAGAGGCATTATGGTGCCGTGGTGGAATATATTCACAACAACCCCGTAAAGGCAAGGGGCAGCATGCGGCGTTGCGCCGCGCAACGGAATTTTCCCGGCTGCATCCGTTCTATCTAAAAATGGACATCCACAAGTTCTACGACAGCATCGACCTCGGAATCATGCTGGATCTGTTGGCGCGGCGGATCAAGGATCGCCCGTTGCTGGAGCTTTTCCGGCGGCTTTTGGAATCGTACTGCACGGCTCCGGGCAAGGGGTTGCCGATCGGCAATCTGACCAGCCAGTATTTCGGGAATGTCTATCTCGACGAGTTCGACCATTGGATGAAGGAAACGCGGCGGCAGCTGGAACAACAACGCCAGGAACTGCCGTTCGGCGAACCGCAACAGGAACAATCCGTCAAACACGAACAACAACATCGGGTTCCGCTCCGTTCTGCCCGCCAATACAGAGGAAGGGACTCTGGCTAACGCGCATTCCCGCTCCCGCCTTGTGGGACGAAAAAAGAACCGTCCGCCCGGGGCTGGTACCAAAAGGGAACGCCCGGGGCGGTTTTGTTGTGGTTCGAACGGGCCGTCTTCGAAGGAGGTGCTATCTATTCCCCTGCCGCTTCCATGACTTTTTCTTTCACTTGGCGGGAGAGGTAGAATCCAGCAACGGGCTGTCGCCTAATGGAACGGTTTGAATGAAGCTCGGGAGTGCATCGTGATAACTCTGCAGCTCCTGTGCTACGGCTGGGGGGGGGATTTTCACTTCGCCATACAGTTGGCTTAACAGCTCTATCCGTTGAATGGTGAGCAGTGCAGTGATCGGTGAGGTGTCGCTGACGACAATCACTCGGTTTCCCTCACAACCAATAAATCTTCTTCGAGTTCAGGAAGGTCGTAGTGCATCGGGATGTGAAGTTCGCCGAGCTTGCGAAGAAAGTCGGGCTGGGCCATTCCGCCATTCCGGCAGCGCGGCCAAGCGTAATTCTTCGTTCGGCGTAAAGTCCGATGGCCAGGTCAAACCGGGCGTTTTCCGGTGTAAGATCCAAGCCTTGAATCAGTTCATCTGGAAGAGCGATTTGCATGGCCTCATGTTTAACCTGCCATGGCCTGATTCGCAAGCTATTCGTTCCCGCTTTGCGGGACGAAAACAAAAGAAAGCGTTCGGGGCTGGTATGGTTTGACGGGAACGCGCCGAATGTTTATGGGGGGATGTTTCATCGCCATTCCATCTTGAATGGAATGTCCGGCTTGACGCGTCCGACGGCGTCCGACATCTTAGTTGCCCATCAGCATTCAATATGGGACTAGGAAATGATCGGCATTATCGACTATGGAATGGGCAACCTCGGCAGCGTTACGAACGCATGCCGGTTTCTAGGGCTCGATGCAAAAATCATCACCCGCAAGCAGGAGATGGATTCCTGCCGCGCGGTAGTGCTGCCGGGCGTTGGCGCCTTTGGCGACTGCATGGGACATCTCTCCGAGCATGATTTTGTCAATGCCATCGAAGGTTGGGTGCAGGCGGGCAAGCCGCTCATGGGGATTTGCCTTGGGCTGCAGGCTTTATTCGACTCCAGCGACGAGTCTCCAGGGGTTCCCGGCCTTGGAATCTTTCCGGGAACCGTGAAGCGTTTCGACCTGCCCAGGGAACTGAAGGTTCCGCAGATTGGCTGGAACCGGATCAACGAGGTCCAGCAGGACTGTCCGATGTTCGATGGAATTGAGAATGGATCGTTCTTCTATCTGGTTCACTCCTACTATGTCTGTCCCGATGACAAATCGATCGTGGCGGGCGAAACGGAATATGGGATCGACTACTGCTCCTGCATATGGAAGGACAGTGTATTCGCCACCCAGTTCCACCCCGAAAAATCGCAGGCCGTAGGCCTGCGCATGCTCAGAAACTTCTGGAATTGGGCGGAGTTGCAGTAGGGCCCCGCATGAGGAGTTGGCGGTATCGCTTCGTGTATCCCGCCTTATAGGCTCCCGTGTAGAGAATCACGGCCATTTTATTCGTGAGCCGGCTCTGCTAAACGGTTATGTTTTCGCGCATACAGTTGGGAGACTATGAGCTTAAAAAACAAAATCCTTTTGATCCTTATCATCGCTTCGATCATCGCGGCCATTGTGACCGGTGTGGTACTCATCTTTTTGATTCAGTTACATGGTCAGGTTTCATTTGCGGAGAACAGGGGTTCAGTCCTCACCGCTTTCGCGGTCGCCGTGTATCTCATTGGCGGACTGCTCATCCTCGGATTGCTTGCCTCATTGTTGAACAAGATGGTAGTCATGCCGGCAGTCGAACGGGAAACACTCGAAAATGAGCGGGAAATGCTCACCGAACAGTTGCATCATTCCCAGAAGATGGAGGCCGTGGGACGGTTGGCAGGAAGCATTGCACACGATTTCAACAACCTGCTCACCATTATCGACGGCTATTCCAGCCTGATCATTGCCGATCCTGAGTCGGAGGAAACCGGGCAAAATGCCCAGGAAGTGGTTGAAGCCGCGCGAAAGGCATCCTTCATTACCCGAAAGCTGCTCAGCTTCAGCCACAAGGAGCAACCGGAACCGGTTATTCTCGACCTCAATACCACATTGGCGGATACCGATAAAATGCTCTCGCGTTTGATCGGCGAAAAGATACAGCTTATCACCCGGTTCTCTCAGGAAACTATCCATGTTAAAGCCGACCCCGTCCAACTGGGGCAGGTCCTGATGAACCTTGCGGTGAATGCCCGTGATGCCATGCCTCACGGCGGACGCATTACCGTAAAAACCGACCTTCAGGAAGTGTCCGATGGCGAGCACCATAAGCCCGACGAGTTTCCTGCGGAAACCTATGCCATGATTTCCGTTCGGGATACAGGAGAGGGGATTGATCCCGACAAGATCGACCAGATTTTCGAGCCCTTCTTCACTACGAAAGCTTCCGGGAAGGGCACGGGTTTGGGTTTGTCGATCATCAAGACGATCGTCAAGCAGACCGGTGGATTTATTGATCTGAGCAGCAAGCTGGGCGGTGGCACCACCTTCATGATCTATCTTCCCCTCGCTGAATTGGAACAGGAGGTGCCCTCCGACGAAGAGGCTGTAGCCGAAGCTCCGGCTCAGGCAGATCCGGAACCCGTTGCGGAATCGAAACCCGATAAGGGTGCAAAAAAACAGGCGACGCAGATCATCCTGCTGGTTGAAGATGATCCCATGATTCGCGGACTTGTTGCCCAGACGCTGGAAGCACAAAAGTACAAGGTCTTAGCAGCCGATGACGGTTGGGAAGCCGTACAGCTTGCGCGTAAATACGGCGAGCCGATTGATCTGCTTTTCACTGATGTCGTTATGCCCGGTCTTGGCGGGGCCGAGCTGGCCGTGGCGGTGCGCGAACTCCATCCGGGAATCAAGGAGCTTTTCATGTCCGGCTACTCCCGTTCGCAAGTCACCGAAGAAGGAGTCCCCCCCGAAGCTGCGCTTCTGGAAAAACCCTTCACGCCCGACAAGGTGGTGGCCATGGTTAAGGAACTGCTGACCAGTTAGCGAAGGGCAATGGTCTGAGCTGCGGCCTTAGGTATCCAGCAGGTTTGGCCGTCGGCCAGGCGTATATGCAGCCAATTCCCGCGTTTTTCCAGTTCCTTGAACTCCGTGCCGGAGTGGAGCGGCTCCAGGAAGGCGGGGACATACATGTCGCCATCACCCTTGCGCGCCAAAACCTCTCCGGCCGTAATTACGCCCGGTTGTGCCTTCTGATTCAGGATGAATTCTGTGGTCAGTGAACCGAGCAACAGCGCAGAAAGCACACCGGAAGCGAAAGCCGTGATGCGTGCTTCCTTCTGGGTCGTCCGCGCCATCCAAAACCACGCGCCCCAAAAGAGGAGCCAGCAGGTAGCAAACAGCCACCACCGCAGAAAGGTTGAAGTGTTGAGGTGCCAACCCAGCAACTTAGCGACCAATGGGTGCGGCTCTTTTGGCGGAATAAGGTCGGTGCGCGTTCCGAGCGCGATCTTGAGGTTGTGCTTCAGATCGGCGTTGCCGGGTATGTACAATTCCGCACGGCGATAGTTCAGGATTGCCCGACCGACATCGCCCGCCATGAACCAGCTGTTGCCCACAGTATAGAACAGATATCCGTTGCTGAGGTTTTCTTCCTCCACCAGATATCCATATTGCTTTGCCGCCTCGACATACATGGTGTCGTTTGTCGCCGACCGGAACAGGGTATGCGCCATTTCCAGGGTCCGGAGTTGATAGTCCTGCCCCGAGGCGGAAAGTACCGCTGCGAGCGATAGCTTAAGACTGAACGCTAGGAATTTAGCATGCCCTCTCATTTCAGCGTCCTTTCAACCGCCTGCACAATACGGCTTGCTTCGCGCACAATCATTTTGGCGTCGCCTTTTTCGTCATAATGGGAGGTAAAGCGGTATGCCTCGCACAACGCAAACAGATGATTAAGCTCTTCCATGGTTTGAGCGGTTGCGCCGGCTTCAGTCAGTTTGCCTTCAGCATCACGGAATGAAAGTGCGCCGGGTTTAAGGTGCAACCGGTCGCCAAGGTAGGCGCGCAGGACCTGGTCGAGGTCGCCGTAGATCTCGCACTTCATGGAATGGCTGAGTATGATGTGCGCCGCGTTCTTACGAAATACCTTGTAGGCTCGCGCCGCTTTTGCAGTGCGGTGGATGTGGTGCCGCTTTTCGCCAAAAAGCGATACAAGTGAATAACCTCCGACCGCCAGCGGTGGCAGCAGGAAGAAGACGAGCACAGCGAACGGATGCGCCCATCCAAAGAGGGGACGGCGGCGGCTTTTGAGCATGTCCGGATTTTCATAGTTGTGACGTATGCCCACGTCTGACGCACGCAGGCGGGTTTGGTAGGCGCTACCGCCAAATATGCCGATCTCCTCGGCCGGTGAAACCTTCAGAGGGATAGATTTAGACTGCGCCGTGATGTAAGCGTTTGACGCCGGGTTGAAATAGGCCAATTGAAGCGGCGGGACCTCATTGTTGCTGACCGAGAGCGGACGGATGGTCTGCGTGTAGATCTTTGATTTGCCTTCGCGGCGCGGAAGCGAGCGGTCGGAGGGGATCTCGAAACGGTTAACCAGGAGCGGCTGGTAGCGCAACGGCTCGAAGAAAATAGTTTCCATGTGGTCTTCGGCCGTGATCGTGATCGTCAACGTAACCGGTTCACCAACGCGTACCTCGAGTGGTTCGGCCTCTACATGAATACTATAGTTGCCCACCATGCCGTTGAAGAGGGCGGGACGCCCTTCGAAGGGCAAGGGCTTCACTTCAAGTTCGAGTGCCGCAGACTCGGTGTAGATACGCAACCAGTTGCCTCCCGTCACATTCTGGTCGAAAAAGGTGTTGTCGAAATAGGAAGGATACCGGAATGCCGAACGTCGGTTATTGGCATTCTTCATGTCCTTTTCTTTTTCAGCGGCGCACAGCAGGGTCGCCGGAGCGAACGTGATGGTGCCGCTTTTTTTCGGGATCAGCAGTTTACTGAATGTGAGTGACTGGTGTTGTACGCCTTCCGACTGATAGCTTTTACGGTCGGCCAGTACGCGTGTACCATGCACCGGAAGCCCGGTGATCTGCGCCTGGCTTTCCTTGTCCGGTTCGTAGAGTTCCAGGGTTTGGAAGCGATTGTCGTTTAAGATGGGGAAGTGAAAGTCGACAGCCTTGATTGAACCGAACGGGTATGTACTGTCCCACGTCGCCGTCAGCAAGACCGGTTCGCTAAGATAGACCGATGGCCTGGAGAGCTGAAGATCGAGCTTCATTCGATCGGTTTGCTCCGGCGTGTGCGCCCTGATGGTCACCGCTTTAGTGTAGAGATTGCCAAAGCGCAATGACGGAACCTGCAGGCTGCCTTCGCGTTTCGCGCGCAGGGCATAACGGTAGAGCCACGCATGGGTGCTGCTCGTCGCCTGCCCGGCATCGAGCAGTGTGACGTTGAAGTCCTCCAGATGGCCCAAATCCGGTGCGGCCGGTTTTTCCGCTGCCTTCACAATCACATCAAGGTTGAATACCTGCCCGAGAAAAACGTTGGTCTCCGTCGCGCTGGCATGGGCGTAGAAATTCGCATGGACAGATGCCGTCGCAAGCAGAATGCCAGTGGCCGTCAGAAATACGTTCTTCCAGAAATCCATTACTCCATCACTCCAACAATCCAATCTGTCTTACCAATCCTTTTCCACGGCCTTGTATTGGCCGGCCTTCTTTTCCTTGCGACGTTCCTGATTACGAACCTCTTCGGCAAGAATGTCCATTTCGGTCTGGTTCGGAGGCGGTACGCCGCGGATCTCCTCGTACTCCGAGAAGTCGCCGAATGGATCTGCCTCTTCGTACATGTCCGCCTCTTCGCCTGACTCCTCGTATTCCATATCAGAGTCTTCGTAATCTTCCGAGTCCTCATCTGACTCGCCATCCTGCTGGTTCGGATCCTCCGGTGCGGCACCGAGCGCGGCGATCAGCTCGGCCCGTGCGGTCTGCTGGTCGGGCGCAACCATCGCATCGGCGGCCTTAACGGTATGCTCGAAGGTTTCCTTCAGCGGTCCCGGCAGGGCAGTGCCGTCGGGAAGCTGCAGGTCGGCGTGAAGCCCGGAAGCTTCCATCAACGTTGCCAACTCGCGGGTTTCTGTCTCCAAAGTTTTTTGCGGCTCTCCGGTATTGCTCGTTTTAATCAGCTGGCCCTGTCGCTCGATAAATTCTGACAGCTTTTCGCGGAGATACCGGATCAGCTCGTTTTCTTTTTGCTCTTCCTCTTCCTTTTTACGGAGCTCCTCTTCGATGCCGGAGGCAATGAGCTGGGTTATTTCCAGGTTGTAGGCCGCGTTCTTAAAGCCGGAATCATAGTCGAGCGCCATGCGGTAGAACCAGGCCGCCTGCTGACAATAGCTCGCCGCGGCGTGTGGGTCGACTTCGCGCAATCCCTCGCCACTCTTGACCATGCAGTTGCCGAGGTTGTACCAGCACCGGCTGCGCATCGCATCCGTTTCAGCCATCGATGCGGCATACTCAAAGGTCTCCATCGCCTCCTCAAAACCGCCCGCGCGGTATTGCGCGTTGCCGAGGTTGTAGTAGATCTCCGCCGACTCCGGCGCATCCGCGGCCGCTTCCATGTAGGCGTTGATCGCCTCTTCGAACCGCTCCTCCACATACGCCTTATTCCCCGCCTTGAACAGCTTTGCCGGATTGGCGCAAGCAGAACTTGCGAGGAGCAGTGCGCACGAAAGTAGACGAGGCTTCCAACCTCGTTGCGTCAGAGTGGTGCGCCGCAACGCAGCTGGAAGCGCGCGGCTACATGGTTGCTCAAACATCATCGTGTTTTCCTCCAGCGATTCGAAACGAGCAAAACGACAACGGCGCCGCCGAGGAAGAGGTGGAACTTTTCTTCGTAACGTTCCAACGTCTGGCTGTCGGTCGAGGTGCGCTGCGCGTGCTCCATGATTTGGCGATAGATGCGTGCGAGGTCGAACGGGCCGCTGGCGACGTCAAAATAGACGCCGTCCGACACGCTGGCCACCATGCGGCGCAGTGTTTCGGAATGCAGCTTCGTCCAGATTTCGGTGTTGCCGTGCTTCATGAACGAGCGCGCGCCCGTTTCCTCATCCTCCAGGACAATGCGGCTGCCGCGCGCGCGGTCACCGATGCCGATCGCGATCAGACGGACGCCAGCTGCGTCGAGCAGCCTGGCCGCGTCGATTTCATCGAGCCCTTCAATCAGATCCTCTCCGTCGGTGATCAGAATCACATCCTGCATCCCCGCCTTTTCGGGATCAAGCAGCTTGTCTGCGGTTCGCTCGATGGCGTGAGCGAGCATTGTTCCGCCCGCCGCCACGCTGTCCGGCGAGGCCTGGCGTAGTGCCATTCGGAAATAGGCGTAGTCAACCGTCAGCGGGCAGCGGACCTCGGCCGACCCGGCAAATAGAATCAGCCCGACGCGATCGCCGGTGAGCTCTTCAACGCAGTCAAGGATGGCCGTCTTTGCGTTTTCAAGCCGGTTGGGGTGCATATCTTCGGCCAGCATGCTGCGCGAAACATCGAGCAGAAAGATCACGTCGCGTCCGCTCTCCTGAAGCAGTTGCTCTTGCAGGTTCCATGCGGGGCGGGCGAGCGCCAGCACGACGAGCGCCGCCGCTATGCAACTCCCGATGGCCTCGCGTTTGCGGCTGATGAACGCCGCGCCCGCGCCGAAAGCGCGGAGGGCCTGCCTGCGCTTGACGGCTGCATAAATGAACAGTCCGGCAAGGGCCGGCACAAGCCAAAGCCAGAGGAGGGCGTTGGGGTTGTAGACGTAGAGGGGCATCAGGAGAGAGCTCCTGAATTAAAAGTGAAGACTGAAGAATGAAGAAGTGTGGGCGGGGAGCTCCCCGCACGCCTTTCAAAGAGAGGTGTCGCAGACCTGGTATTCTTCATTCTGAAATCTTCATTCTTCATTTTATGGAATCCTCCTCAACCACGTTGTTGTCAGCAATGCGTGGCTAACAAGGAAAAGAAGTCCCACTACAGCAAAAGGCTGAAAGGTATCGGTGTAGGTGTGGTAGCGTGCCGATTCGATTTCGCTTGTTTCCATGGTGTTGATTTCACTGTAGACGTCGCGCAGCGAAGCTTCATCGGTGGCGCGCCGATAGATTCCGCCGGTGGTCTCAGCCATCTTTTGCAGGATACGTTCCTGGACGAGCGGCTCCGCTTCGATCTGCACCGGGCCCTCCGGCGTCTGGATGGTTTTCATTTCCGGCGGATCGGTGATCGCGATGGTGTGCAGGCGTATGCCCCAGTGCCCGGCCAGCGCGGCACCTTCCATCGGCAGGTGGCGGCCGCAGTTGTTGTTGCCGTCGGTCAGCAGGATGATGACCTTGCTCTGGATGGTATAGCCGGTGGTTTCGTCCGCTTCGGTCTCATAGCGCTCTTCTGCGGTTTTAAGGCGCGCGGCCGCCAGTGTGACCGCGTCACCGAAGGCCGTGCCGTCCTCGTTGGGGCGCGATTCAATTTCAAGCTCACGGATATAGTAGAGCAGGGAGTCGTGGCTGAGCGTTAATGGACAGACGGTATCGGCATAGCGCGCAAATGTGACCAGCCCGACCAGGTCGTTCGGGCGCTCGCTGGCGAACTGCTCGACCACCTGCTTGGTCACTTCCATGCGGCTCTTCATGGTGTCCTGGAACGGCATGGAGATATCCATCGAACTGGAAATGTCGACCACCAGTTCGATGGCGACACCTTCCTTCGGGATGCCCTGTGTCATGTCCTTTACCTGTGGGCGGGCAACAGCGAATACGAACAGAAGCAGGGCCAGTGCCTGCAGCCAGAAGAGCAGGGGCATAAAACGCTGACGAGCGGTATGTGGAACCTTCTTGAACGAGGAGAGCGAAGAAAACCGCAACGATGCGCCGCTCGATTTACGAAAATGATCGACGATCATCTTCAACACCGGAAGCAGAAGAAGCAAGGCCCATGGAAGCGCTAGTCGCATGGCTCCTCCTTCATTTCCTCTACGAAAGAGCGGATATATTGATCCAGTTCGTCAGCAAACCCGGCCGGCACCTTGTTTGAAAATCGGACCTGTTCGCTTTTGAGCAGGAACGTTGAGAGCGGTTGATTGCGCTCCGGCAGAATAACCGTTGGGAGAAGCGGAAGAATTTCGTTAACCGTGCTGCCGGATGTCGGAAGTTTGAAGCGCCCGGCGATGAACGCCAGTAGGATTTCCGTCAGGGCCTGAATTTTTTCCAGCCCGTTATCCGGCAGGTTTTCCAATGCCTGAAAAGCCGCTTCGTGTGGTGCCAGGACAATGACCTTTTCCGGGCGGAAGATTCGTTGGATAACGAAGGTTAGAAAAGCAATGACACCGGCCGTGGCCGACAGAATAAGCCATAGCCTTTGTTTCTGCTCTTCTTCCGGAAGCAGGGCAACGGGCTCCGCAATATCCTTGATTTCGAATGCATCCAGGTTCTGGGGCAGCAACGAGGTGACCAGCACGTTAATAGGCTCGGTTTTGACGGAGACCGAACCGGCGGAGATTTCCAAGGACTGGAAAACTGTTTCGCCCGGCAACGAGGGAACCAGTGTCCAGACGCGCCGGTGAAGGTGCTTGCCGCTGGGTAAACCCTGAAGGGGTTCGCCGTAGCCGTTGGCTACCGAAAACGGTTCAACAAAACATCCAATGTCCGGGAAAACCACTTCGGCTGTTGGCGGAGCATGCACGTCGATCATTAACTGGATTTTTCCGGCGGCCGGAATATTCGTCTCGCTGGCCGAGACAATAACCGTGACCGAACCTTGGCGGTATTGCCGCGAAAGCACCGGCTCCGCAGAAACAGCCTGTTCAGCTGCTTCTTTCGAACACCCGCTTAGCAGCAGAAGGAGGGGAAGCGCGAAAGAACGCAAGGCACGCAAAACATTAAAATATAGGACTGACCCCTTGGGCGCAATCACAGCGTCTGCCTCCGGTCGCGGGTCTGAAAGAAGCGGATAAGATCGCGTATGTAGTCGCGGTCAGTACGGACGTCGATTTGGTCGATGTTCAAGCGGGCGAGCGAATCCCTGATTTCAAGATGCCGCGCCTTGGCGGCGATGTTGAACTTTTTCCGAGCGGCGGCGCTCGCGGTATCGACGAGGATCTGTTCGCCGGTTTCAGCATCGGCCAGCTCTACGAGCCCGGCGTTGGGCAACTCCATTTCGCGCGGGTCAGTGATGGTGATGGCGATGAGGTCGTAATGGATAGCGGCGAGCTTGAGCTGCTTGTCATATTCCGAATCCTGAAAATCGGAGATCAGGAAGGTGACGCATTTTTTCTTCACCATCCTGCCGAGATAGTGGAGTGCGCAGGAAATACAGGTATCTCTCCCCTTGGGCTCAAAGCTGAGGATCTCACGGATGATGTGAAGCACATGCAACTGTCCCTTGTCCGGCGGAATGAACAGTTCGATCTCATCGGTAAAGATAATGAGTCCGACCTTGTCATTGTTCTTGATGGCGGAAAAGGCCAGAAGTCCGCACAGCTCGGCAGCCGTTTCATTCTTTGTTTTTTCGGTCGAGCCAAAGGCACCGGAGGCCGACATGTCGACGAGGAAGAAGAGCGCCTGCTCGCGCTCTTCGATGAAGCGTTTGACAAACGGCTTTCCTGTGCGGGCGGTCACGTTCCAGTCGATGGTGCGGACTTCGTCGCCGGGCATGTATTCGCGCACCTCGTCGAACTCCATGCCGCGCCCCTTGAAGACGCTCTTGTATTCGCCACCGAGCAGCTCGTCGACCACCTTCCGGCTGACGATGTCGATTTGGCGAACCTTCTTCAAGAGATCGGACTGTGATTGGGGAGGCATGATAATTAAGAATTAAGATTTCAAAATGAAGAATGCTGGGCGGGGAATTCCCCCCTCCCCTTTTATTTTTTACCCTGCGCCGTTATGCGCGACAGGCTGCGCGATAGTTAGCTCCGACAGATGATCCAGATCGCATGATCTGATTAGCGATGGCTCGCCCTGCCACAGTATTTGGAAGCGCATCGACAAGTTTCAAAATACGCAGCGTAAATTGTTTTGTACGTTCCTTAAGTTCATCGCCCTTCATGCGCCCTCCTACACTAAAGCGTCGCAGACCAACCATTCTTCATTCTGAAATCTTAATTCTTCATTCTCAGGGCACTTCAACGGTGTCCAGAACCTGCTTCAGGATATCTTCCGCGCTCTTCTCTTCAGCGGCGGCTTCATAGGTGAGCAGCACGCGGTGGCGCAGCACGTCTAGAGCAACATCCTTGACGTCCTGAGGCACAACGTAGCCGCGGCCGTTGAGCATGGCGCGGCCGCGCGCGGCAACGGAAAGGTAGATGCTGGCCCGCGGTGAAGCGCCGTAGCGGATCATATCGCCGCAATCGAGCCCGAATTTGGCCGGGTGGCGCGTGGCTTGGACGAGGTCGAGGATGTAGTGTTCGATTTTTTCGTCCATGAAAACTTCGTCGACCATACTGCGCAGGCGGTTAATATCAGCAACTTCCATGACGGCGTTGACGGTTAGGTCGACGGCGGTCTTGCCCATACGTTTGAGGATGCGGTGCTCCTCATCCTTGGTGGGGTAGACCACGTCAAGCTTGAATATGAAGCGGTCGACCTGCGCCTCAGGGAGATGGTAGGTGCCTTCCTGTTCGACGGGGTTCTGAGTGGCGAGCACCATGAAGGGTTCGTCAAGCTTGTAGGTTTGGTCGCCGATGGAAATCTGGTGTTCCTGCATGGCCTCGAGCAGGGCGCTCTGCACCTTGGCTGGAGAGCGGTTAATCTCGTCGGCGAGGATGATGTTGGCAAAAATCGGGCCCTTGTGCGGAGTAAACTCGTTGGTCTTCGGGTTGTACATCATGGTGCCGATGAGGTCGCCAGGGAGCAGATCGGGCGTAAACTGGATGCGGTTGAAGCTCGCATGCAGCGTTTGCGAGAGGGTCGTGACGGCCAGCGTCTTGGCGAGGCCGGGAATGCCCTCAATAAGCACGTGGCCATTACAGAGCAGAGCGAGCAGTAATGCCTCGATCAGGTCTTCCTGACCAACGATTACTTTGGCCACCTCGTCGCGCACCTTCTGGAGGACTTCGCTCTCCGCTTGGTAGCGTTCGTTCATTTTCACAATGTCTTCATGCATAAAGGGCCTCTCTTTCAGCAGAGTACAACATAACCCGATTCTGTTATATGAACAGAAAAAGAAACGCCCAGCTATTTCAGCGGATGGATTCCCAGCGCCTTCATCTTGCGGTAGAGGGTGGTTTTGTGGATGCCCAGTTCTCTGGCAGTGGCGAGGCGGTTGAAGTTGTTTTTTTCCAGGGTTTGGTAAATCGCCTGTGCTTCGGCGGAGCGGCGGGCGGTTCCGATGTCTGGAACATCCGAGGGCGGGGGTGTGCGCCCGCTCAGCTCTTGCGGCAGGTGGCGTACTTCGATCTTTGAGCCGGTGCAGAGCACGAAGGCGCGCTCGATCATATTTTCAAGTTCGCGGACATTGCCCGGCCAGTCGTGTGCCATCAGCAGCGAGTTAGCACCGTTGGAAAGCCCGCTAATGTCTTTGTTGTGGATGCGGTTGAAGCGATCGATGAAGTGAGCCATGAGAAGCGGCAGGTCTTCCTTGCGGTCGCGCAGGGGCGGGAGGTCGATGCGAATGACGTTAATGCGGTAGAAGAGATCTTCGCGGAATTCACCGCTTTCAACCCGTGCCGCAAGATCGCGGTGAGTGGCGGCAATAATGCGTGCCTCGGTGCGGCAGGTTTCGTTGCTTCCGAGCGGTTCATAGGTGTGTTCCTGCAGTACGCGCAGGAGTCGGATTTGCAGCGCTGGGCTGATCTCACCGATTTCGTCGAGGAACACGGTGCCGTCCTTGGCCTGTGCGAAGCGGCCGGGGCGGTTCTGGATGGCGCCGGTGAACGCGCCCTTTTTGTAGCCGAATAATTCTGACTCCAGCAAGGTATCCGGCAGAGCGGCGCAGTTGATGGGAACGAACGGTTTGGCCGCACGTGACCCCATGCCGTGGATGGCGCGGGCGAGCAACTCCTTACCGGTGCCGGTCTCGCCATGGATGAGTACGGTGATGTCGGAGCTCGCCACGGACGACGCCATTTCGAATACCGGCAGCATGGCATGGCTGTGACTGACAAGGTCGCCGAGCGTGTAGCGCCCGGAAATCTCCTTGCGCAGGGTTTCGATCTCGCTGAGATCCCGGAAGGTTTCGGCGCCGCCGATCACATTGCCGACTTCATCACGAAGGACCGCGGTGGAGACGCTGGCGGGGATGCGGTCACCGTGGGCATTGATGATGTAGCAGGGGTGGGCAATCAGCGGTTTCCCGGTTGTGAGTGTCTGTCCCAGAGCGCAGGCACCTTCACACATGTTGGAGCGGAATACTTCGGAGCAGCGGCGCCCCAGCGCTTCTGAGCGGGGAACACCGGTAATTTTTTCGGCCGCGCGGTTAAAGGTGGTGATGCGCCATTCTTTGTCGATGGTGAACACTCCATCGGAAATGCTCTCAAGGATTGCGGCCGTCGTTGCTGTGGAATTCGGTTCCATGATCCAGCAGACTACTCCGTTTCACGCGCTTGTCTAACGCATTTTCATGTGGAGACGATTTCCAGGCCCTGGCGGTGGATCATGTCTAGGTCGGATTCGTATTGGGATCCGGCAACGGTGAGATAGTTGCCGGTCATGAGGCCGTTGGCGCCGGCGGCAAAGAGATCGGTTTGGCGATCGCCGAGTACATGGGTGCGTCCGCCACAGATGCGCAGGGTGGCTGTTGGAAGCAGGAAGCGGTAGAGTGCAATGATCCGCAGGGCCTCCTCGGCGGAGAGCGGCGGAGTATCCTTGAGCGGGGTGCCGGGGTGGGCGTAGAGAAAGTTGATGGGTACGCTGTCGATGCCGAGCTCGCGCAACGTAAGGGCCAGATCGACACGATCCTGCCAGCTTTCGCCGAGCCCAAAGAGCCCGCCGCAGCAAACCTGGAGCCCAGCGGCTTTTGCGGCTTTTACGGTTTCGAGACGCTGTGACCATTCCTGAGTGGAGCAGATTTTTGGATAATAGCTTTCGGAGGCTTCGAGATTGTGGTGGAAGCGGGTGATTCCGGCGGTTTTGAGGTCGGCGAGCTCTTCCTCCGTCAAGCGGCCGAGGGAGGCACAAACAGGGGTAGGATTTCCGCCGCCAATCTTATGGACGCTTTCCGACAGTTCCTCGAGTTCCCTGGCGGAAAGCTTTCCTCCGCTGGTGACGACCCCGCAGAGACGGTTACCGGAGTCGATAACCTCATGGATTTGGGTTTCGAGAGCGTGAGCATCGATGAAAGGGTAGGTTTCGATGTCAGTGGAGTTGTGTCCGCTTTGGGAACAGAAGCGGCAATCCATGTCGCAGGTGCCGCTTTTGGCATTGATGATGGCGCAGAGCTGGACTTTATTGCCAAAGTGCGCTTCGCGGATTTGCGTGGCGCCGCGCACCAGCTCCGACTCGTTGCGGCCGGTCAGCCAGAGCGCCTCTTCCGGAGCGCACCCTTTGCCCTCGACGGCATTTTTGATGATCTCCTGTAGCATTGGATTACCTGTTTTCCATGAGAAGGAAAACGCAGGGTACGCAAGTTCCAGGCTTTGGAAAGCCTATTTTTCGGAGGAAGGCACGATTAGCACATTACAGCGGGCGTGGCGAATGACGGCTTCGCTGACGCTTCCGAGCAGGGCCTTGTGCAGTAGCCCATGGCCATGGGAACCGATGATGATGATCTCTGCTTGCAGATCTACGGCTTTTTCGAGGATGAGTTTGGCGGCATCGCCCTTGAGCAAAATGGCCTGGGCATCGACACCTTCTTCCCGGAGTTTAGCGGAAATGCCGAGTAATTGGCTGTGTTCGCGTTTGATCTCATCGGCGCTGATATTTCGTGCAAGCTGCACATCACCGGGCATGTTAATAAATTCGGGGGAATAGCCGGAAAACTGGGTCGATTCGTAGGCCATGGCCTGAGTTTCGTCGGAGGCCACATGCAATATCCACAACTTGACCTCCAGCGCTTTGGCAAGGGAGGCCGCCTGGGCGAGCACGGCATCGGTGTTCTTTGAAAAGTCGACCGCGGCAAGAAGTTGTTTCATGGCATCCTCCATTTGATTCCTCTCTGCCCCTATTCTATTCCGAGCAAGACGATTGGCAAGAATGCGTTGAAACTGTTTTCGAGGAGTCAGGGCGTTTGTTCAGGCTCCGCCGAGCGCGGGCAGTGCGATGGTGACGGAGGTTCCGCCCTCGCCGGTCTCGATATCCAGCTGCCCGTTATGGTCGACCACCGCACGCTTGGCAATCGGAAGGCCGAGGCCGAGGCCGCGTGCCTTGATGGTGCTGAACGGTGAGAATAGCTTGTCGCGAACCGATTCATCGATGCCACCGCCGTTATCGGAGATGATGACGAAGACTTTTGCCGGCGCATCTTCCGGTTCGCGGCTTTTAACGCTGAGGTTAACGCGCGAATTCTTTTTATTATCAAGGTTTTCGGCGGCATTTCGGAGGAGGTGATAGAAGCACTCCTCCAGCGAGGCGGCATCACCATTGATCTGCAGATCCGAGTCGTCGGCCGAAAGGTGGATCTTGAGGTTCTCATGGTCGAGCTCGGTCTGGATCCGGGTAACGGCATTCTCGATGGGTCTGCGGATATCCAGCGGCTTGAAAATAAGCTTGGGGAGGTCTGCAAAGCCGTTGATCTTGTCGACGATCTGGTTGAGTCTATCGACTTCGGCAGTGACCTGTTCGCCGAATTCGGCGCGGAAATCAGGGTCATCGTAGCGTTCAGGCAACAGCTGGGAGAAGGTCTTGATGGCGACGAGCGGATTGCGGATTTCATGGCTCATGCTGGCGGCCAGATCGTTCCAGAAGGCGGCGCGTTCGAGCTGCTCTTCCTTTTCCTCAAGGAGCTTGGCGCCGGTGACGTCGTGCATCATCATCATGGCACCGACGCAGGATCCTGCATCCATCAGGCAGCGTGTTTCGGCCGAGAGGGTGCGTTTGGTTTTTGGATCCGTCCACTCCTTTACGGTATGATCGTTCTCGCTTCCGAGGGCGCGGCGCAGTAAATCGGCTATATAGCTTCCGAGGCTTTCGGCGCGCTGTCCGATAATCTTCTCCGTTCCGGATTGCAGGATTTCGCGTGCGGTGTTGTTAAACCAGCGAATCGTCGCATTTTCATCACACGCGATGATGCCGAAGGGAATGGAGTGGAGCAGGGTTTCGGCGAGGGCTTTCTGAAGCGCAGTTTCTTCGTATTGAAGTGCCTTTTCAAGCGTGGTCGAAATGTGGTCGGCGAGCCCGTTGAGGTCTTCGAGGCCGGCGACATCAAACGGGATTCCAGTTGCGGGCTGGCCAACGAATATCCACCCCTGGATCTGGCCGCTGGCATAGAGCGGGACAATGATTTCCGCCCCGAGCGAATCCAGCGTTTGCTTGAGCATGGCGCGCTCTTCCGGGTCGCTGACATTTTCGAGCGTCTGCCGGGAAACCAGATGGGGGTGCATTTCCAGCCAGGAAACAAAGGGATTGCTCTGGTGGATGGTGAGGTTCTCGGTGGCTTGCAGGCAACGCATACCAGCCCGGAAGCCAAAGTGATCTTCGTGCTCGGGTTTGATGAAGATGCCGGCGCGCGAAACACGGGCGGTGGCCACTAGACCTTCGACGACGCTGTCGAAGAGCATGTCGAGGTTGTCGAAGTTTTTCTGTGCTTTGGAAAAATTTTGCAGCGGTGCGGAAAGGAGGGTGCGGGGTTGTGGCTGGGAGTCCGTTTGCCGGGCGTTGAGTTTGGCAAGTTCCTCTTCAAGCAGGCGGGATTTTTCCCGCAGTGTGAAGCATTCCGTAGCTTGCTTGAGCAAGGCTTGGAACTCGCGCCGGTCCGGCTCCAGCCCGGTGGTGGCGAACGGGTCGAGCCATTCGGCGGCGAGCATGGGATCGGAGCGATCCACGCCCATGACGATAATGACGCTCATTGGCCAGCTGGCCCTGATTTCGGAAAGAACTTCAAGACAGTTCGGAGCACGCAGATCGGCCAGCAGGAGGGTGTCGCCAAACTGGGCAAACCGTTCTTCAAGTTCGGCTTGTGCCTCAATGGGTTGTACGGAGGCAATAGTTGAGACGATCCGGATGAGTCGGCCGATCAACGCCTCGTCGCGGCTGTACAGGATGCATGACGGCAAGGTCTTCATGCGGCGGTATCCTCCTCGAGAACCGGAATATAGATGCTGAAGGTGGTACCTTTACCCGGCCTGCTGTCCACTTCGATCGCGCCATGATGTTCATGGATAATTCCGTGGGCAACGGACAGCCCCATGCCGGTACCCTCGCTCTTGCTGGTAAAAAACGGATCAAAGATCTTTTGCAGCTGATCCTGTTCAATGCCTTTGCCGGTATCGCTGATCTGCAGCCGGATGCAGGATTTTGTGACCGCATCGTTGAGATCGTCGTCACGTGCAAAGCGGTAGGAGCAGTTGGAAGAGGACACACTTATGGACCCATCGTTTCCAATGGCCTCGATAGCGTTGAGATTAAAGTTTACCAGGGTCTGGGTCAGCAAATCAGCATCACCGGAAATGAGATCGTGCTTAGCCCGAAGTTTGTTGTTCAGCGATATGTTTTTCTGGGAAAGCTGTTCATGAATCAACTCAAGGGTTTTTTCGACAGTGCCGTGCAGTTTCATGGGCACAAGGTGGGGCTGGCTGGGTTTTGAGAAGTTAAGCAATTGATTCACAATCCCGTCGATGCGAGCCACCTCATGGGCCACGAGCGAGGAAAAATCCTTGCGGAATTCGGAATCGCCGTATCGCTCCGGCAGAAGCTGGGTGAAGGTTTTAATGGTTACGAGCGGGTTCTTGATTTCGTGCGCCATTCCGGCAGCCAGCGTGCCGACGCTCGAAAGCTGATCGGACCGCCGCACTTGTTCCTCAAGGCCTTTGACCTCGGTCATGTCGGTAAACACCAGCAGCGCGCCCATCGGTTTATTATCATGGCCAAGCAAATAGGCCGAGCCCAGACGTACGTGTGTTCTTTCTTCTTTCTCATGATCAAGCAGGATCGCATCTGTATTTTGCGCGCCATTTTTTGAGGCCAGTGTGGCCTCCAAGGCCTTGGAAATGGATTCCGGCAGCAGGTCAAGGCCCTGGCCAAGGGCTTCCTCTTCCGTTAGCCCGATTATGCGTTGTGCTTCATGGTTAATCAGCGAAATCTTTCGTTCTGGGTCCGCGACAATCACGCCGCTCACCAATTGGTCGAGCATGATATCATTACGGATCTTGCTGTCCTGCATCTCGGTATACAGTTGAGCATTCTCCAGTGCCACCGCAAACTGGTTGCAGAGAAGCTGCATGGCATCCTGCTCATTCTTGTCGTAG
>JAUVCG010000024.1 GCA_030595785.1 Kiritimatiellales bacterium
CCCTACCCGAAAACCTGATCGAGAGCGAACTTTTCGGCCACGAAAAGGGGGCCTTCACCGGTGCGGCCCAGCAGCGCAAGGGGCGCTTCGAGCTGGCCAATGGGGGCACCATCTTTCTTGACGAAATCGGTGATATCTCCCCTTCCGTGCAGGTACGCCTGCTGCGTGTCCTCCAGGAAAAAACCTTCGAGCGCGTCGGCGGTAACGAAACCATCACGGTCAATGTCCGCGTCGTGGCGGCCACCAGCCGCAACCTCGAGGAAGGCATAGCGAACGACACCTTCCGCGAAGACCTCTACTACCGACTAAACGTCTTTCCGATCCTCCTGCCGCCGCTGCGCCAGCGCAAGTCCGACATCATGTTGCTGGCCGACCACTTCCTGCAGAAATACGGCGAAATGTACGGGAAGGCCATGAAACGTATCTCGACCTCTGCCATCAATATGATGATGGCCTACCACTGGCCGGGCAACGTCCGCGAACTCGAAAACTGCATCGAGCGCGCTGTACTTACCGCCTCCGACGGCGTCATCCATGGCTTCAATCTGCCGCCTTCGCTGCAGACCAGCGACGAGACGCATACCAGCCTGCTTCCTGAAAACGGTGCCAATCTCAGGCAGATGGTCGAGTCCTACGAGCGTGAGATTCTGATTGATGTCCTCAAGAAGCACCGCGGAAATGCGGCCGCGGCCGCACGCTATCTACAAACCACCCAGCGCATCATCAACTACCGCATCAAGAACCTCGGCGTCACTCCGAAAAATTATAAATAGGATCAGGCATTAGGGTGAACGTCCTCCGTCGAATTAAATCCCTGCAAGAACAATTTACAACCGCAGGTGTGGACAACGCCAAGCGGGTGGCGGAAGAGTTGATTGCGCACATTCTCGATTGCAAGCTGCTGGAAATCTACCTGCATAACGAACCGCTAACGACGGAAAACCTTCAGATGCTGAAAGAACTCGCCGCACGCATTGAAAGCGGCGAACCGTTGCAATATGTGGTCGGTCACGTCGACTTCCGGGGACTTAAAATCAAATGCGACCCGCGCGCACTCATCCCGCGCCCAGAAACCGAACAGCTCGTTGAAAAAGTCCTTAACTCACCGATTTGGCAGAAGGCAGGGCTCGACGATCCGTCCCCACCTCTATCAAACCCTCGGATCGTCGACATCGGAACCGGAACAGGATGCATCGTACTCGCGCTCGCACAGGAACGCCCTGATGCCGACCTCAGAGCCGTTGACCTCTCTCCCGCCGCTCTCGAACTCGCCAAAGAAAATGCGCGTTTCCATGGCTTGGAAAACAAGATCCAGTGGCAGGAAAACCATCTGCTCGACGGCTTCAAACCGAAAAGCTGTGATGCGATCGTTGCCAACCTACCCTACATCGCCACCCATGACTGGATGCAACTCTCCTCTTCTGTCCGCGACCACGAGCCGCAGTCCGCGCTCGACAGCGGCCCTTCGGGCATGGAGTTGATCGAAGAACTCGCAACGCAGGCGCGCAACGTCCTTGTTCCCGGGGGCATGCTCTTCCTTGAATTTGGCTATGATCAGGGCGATGCCGTTTCCCAATGTTTGAATAAAGCCGACTACCACGACATCCGGATCGAGCACGATCTCGCCGGTCTCGACCGCATCGCCACCGCCCGCCGTTAAGGCGTTATTTCCACCTGTAGTTTTATGAACAGATTCGTCTGTGTTGTCGAAGCACGGTTTGTGACCGATTCAAAACCAGCAGCCAGCGGCCCGGAAGCCGTTTCCTCTATAGCGCTGTTGGTCCATGCCCCGGACACGAGATCATCCGTTGCCAGGACCGAATAGGCCAACCCGCGGGCGATGGCGTCGAGACGACGGTTGTAGATGTAGGTAAACCAGTTTGTACCGCTGTCCTCCGTCAGCCCGTAAGCGGGCATTACTGCGGCCTTGTCGCTGTTGGTCGGATTGCCGCCCAACGCATACTCGACCAGATTGTTCATGCCATCGCGGTCCGGATCGGCTTCCAAATCCCCGTCCTCGGAAGGCAGTCCGGCCGGGAACCAGACCGCATACAGATTCACAAAGTTCGCGGTAACGGTCAGGTTGCTTGTTACGTTTTCATCAACGCGCGGATTGTCGATGTTGCCATCGCTCCAGTCCGCAAAACCATAACCGATATTCGAAACCGCCGTAACGGCCGTTCCGCTTTCGCCATCCGCCACCTCCTGGCTCGCCGCACCGCTGATCGTGCCATTCGTGCCGGCATGGTAGATCAGTGTATAGGTGGAGTTACTCGGAATTACAGGAACCTCACACACAACACTCAGAGACGGCGCATTCGCATGACCTGCCGCACGAATGCCTAAAATAGCGTCGAGGTCCACTGCAACCACGATGTTGACAATGCCATCGGTGTCGTTGTTCACGGCCGAGACCAGCGTGTTACTTGTTAGATCAAACGGAATGTCCGTGCCCGTACCCGTCAGCGTCAAATTGCCCAAGGCAACCACATTGCCCGGGTTGGCATAAAAATCAGTGCGCGGCGTGAACAGGCCGTGCGAAATGACGCTGTTCCACGTCAGTGTACCTGCAGAGTCTCCCGTCCAGAGCCAGCTGTCGTCGTCCGCATCCGGAACCGCATAGAAATATGTTTTCGCACCCGCCGTTCCTGACGGATTCACGACAGAAACCGAAAGCGTAGCCTCCGCAACCCTGTTGGTTATGGTGGATGTATCCAGCCGCAGCAATCCGATCCGTGTATAGTTTTCGTTGGGGCTGTCTTTCAGGCTCAATGTACTGGAGTCGATGGGCTGTGCCGTATCGGCTTCACTTCCGCCTCGAATATAGCCGTTCGCTGCTATGGCATTGGTAACCAATAGCAGCTGATCCGACACGAAATTCGCAGTCACGCTGAAACTGACGATCACATTTGTATCTACGCGTGGATTTTTCAGCGAGCCATCGCTCCAGTCGACAAAGTGGTAATAGTCGCTCGCGACAACAGTCACCTCAGAGCCCGACTCGCCGTACTCCACCGTCTGCGTGGTCGTTCCACTGATTGATCCGTTGGCACCCGCCGTATAGATCAGTGTGCAGGTCGTTGAGGGATCCAGCATGATGTCATGAGTGCCGGCAGACACGGTGACCGTCAATCCCCCGTTATCCGGCGTGGATGCGACCGCCTCTCCATCAATCGCGACAGCGGTAATCACGCCGTTGAAAAACGTGACGTCCGTTTCCGCCGCGCACTGTACAACGCCGGAGAGTCCCCGCATATGAAGCTGCACCGGAGCGGTTGCCTCAAAGCCGGATCGCGAGGTGGCGCCGTCGTCGAACGAGGTGGCATTGCGGACGAAGTAAAAATCCGTTCCCGTCGACGAGTTGCGATATAGCGCGGCACTGCCAGCGAAGCTTGTTACTCCATGGGTAATGAGAGCGGCATCTTCCGATCCGATAACGACATCCGTTACACCGCCAGCATGATCCAGTTCCGCACCGCTCCATCCGGAGCCGGAAATCCGGCTCATGGTCGGCTTGGCATGGGTGTCGTCATGCGGATAGAAAACCGTTACAAGGCTTCTCTTGTCGGTTGTCCCGTTCGCATATTCCGGGAAGATATATTTGCCGACAAAACTCTTGCTCCAACCCGCAAGAGCACCATCCTTGATGGCCACACCGGATTCGGGAGCGGTAGCAAGGAAGATGCTGAGGTAGGTGGTCTTCGAGGTTACGCGCTTCGTCACATTCCATAAATATTCCTGATCGGCCGTCACGGTTGCAACGGAAGCGGATGCCGGATGCCATGCGAGATTGATCCTGGAGGCTCCTCCAGTGAACACATCGTCGATGGAAACGAAATATCCGCCCTGGCCATCCATGGGATGGACAAACATGAAATTGCGGAAATATTTTGCCGATCCGGAAAAAGGTTTGTCCGCAGAACCGCGGGCATAGTTGAACAACGGGGCGATCAGCGACTCCGTGATGCCTTCCCCTTGATCATCGGAATGGTTGGCTCCTCCCAGCAGCAGATTGTTCGAAGCCTCCGCCTGGTTGTGGATCCAGTCCCACGACTCATACACTTCGTCTCCAATGGACTTACCATAACCCGCATAGCCGGAGTTGAGCAGCAGATGTTCCCCATAGCCGCTCATATAAAGCGCATTGATTTCATGATGTCGGTGCAAGGGTGCAGTCACCACATTCCACATGGAACCCATCAGGGCATCTGTGGAATCGCGATCTTCATGAAAGGTCGCGCCACCGTCCGCCCACACCTGACTGGATGGCTGCTCCGGCGGCGCCAATTCCGACGCGAGGCAATAGGTCAGCACATCGCCGGGATAGCGGGGCAGGTGCTTTTGAATCCGCCAGGTCGCCAGCGCGGCCGCCCTCTGGGAAAAATGTCCGGCAGCAAACAGCCCCGTAGGAGCATAAAACACATTGGCCCCGCCATTGGGGAATCCGGTACGCCCATGCCCTGAATCCATGAAGGTCACACAGCTGCCAAAGGGCGAGCTGGCCGCGTTGAAAAGCCACTCATAGAATTTCTGAAGCTTGGGCACCGTGTAATAGCCGGTATCCAGCCCTGTATATTCCCCGACGTGCATCCAGCCAAATTTTGCAGATCGCTCTCCATTGAGTCGGCCAAAGGCATATTCAGGACCCATGAGTCCGACCCCGTCGGGCGATAGCTGCACAAGCAGTGCCGTCCTGTAATCGGTTTTGGCGGCAGATAGTGCGGTCGCATCGTTTTTGTAGGCCGCCCAGACCGCCCGGACCCCAAAGGCACTCGGTGGCCAGTCGCTATCCAGAGCAGAACTCGAAAACCAGTCATACACCGCCTGCAGATTCGATTCGGCGGAGGCCAGCTCGGCCGGAGTCAGATCGTCGTGTATGACATCCAGCGCAAGAACCGTCATGAAAAATCCCGAAGAGGTCGGAACCACTCCCCCCCAATTGTCGTCAATCAACGACACCGACGGCCAGATGTTAAAGATCTGGATCAGCTTAGCCTTGTATTGAGCCTGATTGGCAGTATCCAGAATATAGAGCAAGGCACAGGATCCGGCCAATTGCTTGATCTTCATGCCGTCGGTCGACACGGCAACACTGTTATACGTATTCTGTGCCTCGGCCTTGATGGTGTTCCACGGCTCCTGTGTGCTCTTGGCACGAAGATCGTTATACTCCCCGGCCTTGCATATCAGGAACGGGTGGGTCTGAGCATTAACCACCCCGCCACATAAAGACAGGAGAGATGAAACAACTAAAACCGATTTCCCAGCAACACCATACCTCATCCGAAATCCCTCCTCATTAAGGGATGCAGATTAGCAAACTCTTCATATAAAAGCAACAGGCCAATCTTTGGCCTCATTTTTATTGAGGCCAAAGCCAAGGAAACCGGTTGTTCCGGCGAAACCGAAACTTCGTCTGCCGCAGGTGCGGAGGAAAACTGGTCTACATACCCTACATCGCCACCCATGACTGGATGCACTCTCCTCTTCTGTCCGCGACCACGAGCCGTAGTCCGCGCTCGACAGCGGCCCTTCGGGCATGGAGTTGATCGAAGAACTCGCAGCGCAGGCGCGCAACGTCCTCGTCCCCGGGGGCATGCTCTTCCTCGAATTTGGCTATGACCAGGGCGACGCCGTTCCCCAATGTTTGAATAAACACAAAGGCACAAAGCTCACTAAGAATAGGGTGCCAGGCCATTTCTACTTCAAGGACTTTGAGCCCGAGCAGGCGTTTAAAAAAGGTTCATGTCCCACCGTGGAGACGCAACGCCCTCGTCGCGTTCCATCCGAGCAGTTCCGAGTAACGGAAAAAGCGACGAGGGCGTCACTTCTACGTTTTATCCTCCACAGAAATGAGGTATGAACCTTAAAAAACCTCTGGAATAGGAACGAAAGATAAGCAAGCCATGCTGAACAAAACCGACAACCTGCGTGCGCGCTTTGCGCCCAATGATCCGGTGCGCTTTAAATATCGGCGTAGAACCATGGAAGGTACGCTGCTTCGCACCAACCCCAGGCGAGCAATCGTTCGTGTGGACAACGAGGAATACCACGTCCCCTACGAGTGCCTTATTTCGATCGGCGATACCGGCCAACAACGCGTGGAGCGGATGGAGGCCATCCTCGAGCTTGCGCAGAGATTAATGCACGAACATGGCTTGAAAAAGTGGCGTTTTAAATTTGATCACAGCACACGGCGGGCGGGTTGCTGCACCTATCACGACAAGCGAATTTCCATCTCATTTGATCTGCCGTACGTGCGGCGGCAAGCTCATTTACGCGCCCTTCTCCGCAACCGCTTAAGTAAACCTATTTTTCCTTCTCAGCGATCACGTCCCTGATCATCTGCTTTTCTTCCGAGCGGCGGCAGGCATCCAAGGCATCCTGAGCCAGCTCTTTGTTGAATTTATTTTGTTTCTGTCCGGCGAGTATACGAGAAACCCCGCGCATTAAAACCACATGATTAGCCATTGACATCGAATCATCACTTGCCAGTTCGATCATGGGTTTCAACGCATTATCTCCCTGCCATCCGCCCAGCAGTTTAACGGCACTTTTCTGAAGATTTTCATCGCTGGACCTGCAGGCGTCAGTCAAAGGTTTCAGCGCTTCCTTGCTTTCGGTTTGCACCAGTGCCTGCAGTATATTGGCCTGACTGCGGGGAGATGCAGCACCCATCTGTGCAACAAGCATATTGACCGCTTCGGCCGGATCCGTCGACCGACGCATGATCTTAACAATGGACTGCAAAATATCGCGGGATACGGGGGAGGATTCTTTTTTAATCATCAGCTGGGTCAGTTGCTCAAGGTTCGAGAGATCGCCAATGAGCCCGATGGCTTTCACGGCCGACTTCGAGGTTTCTTTCCCGGCTTCTACTGCATAGCCAAAGAACGCGGGTATTAGATCCCTCCGGCCCCGGATTGCAAGCGCATCAATGGCGACAGATCTACGAGTATCATCGCCCTTTTTAGCGGCCTCGTATTCCAGCATCTTGTCAACCCCATCAGCATTCAACCGCCCCAATGCTCGACGCGCTTCAGCCGTACCACTTTCAATCAGCAAAGGAACCGATTTGGAAGTTCCAATCCGAGATAATGCCATTGCTGCAGAAACCGCTACGGGCCCATCCGAACTCTTCAGCAACGGCTCAACTACCTTTGCATAATCCCGGTTTCCACTAAACTCCAGCGCGCCCAGTGCTTGAACCTGCAGGTATGGAGGAAGACTTCCAATGCTTGATGAAACCATGTCATATACCTTGGCATTCTTCCCTTGACGAGCGGCTTCGATCACGGCCGCCTGCAGAGTGGGATTTCCAGAAGCCATGGCTTCAGCCGCAACACTGAGTTCATTATTCAGGATCAGCCCCAGCAACGCAACGGCACGAACTTCTGCCGCTTCGGATTCGGCATAGAGATTTTCAAATACAACGGATCGGTCGGTTTCGAACAAGGCAGAATCGAGCATCACTTTCCGGGATCCTTTTTCTTTTTTCCGCCGCTCGGCAAGCGACCTGATTCCATCCGCTTCATTGAGTCTCGAAAGCGCCTTCGCCGAGGCCGCAAAGATATACGGATCTTTACTGCTTAGATGGGCGGCAATCAATTTGGAGGCCCCTGCTTCCCTGCGTTCACCCAGCCCATTGATCAGCCCGGCCATTTCGCGCGCATTGCGAGTCTTCCGCATCTTCAACTGGGCTTGTAGCGCCTGACCGGCTTCGGCCGAAGAATTGCCGACTAACGCCCGTCGTGCGTCGTCGCGGATGTGTTCATTGGAATTTCCCAGCAGCTTAACCAATGTCGGCACGGACTCCGCTCCACCTATGCGTTGGAGGTTCCGGATCAACTGGCTAGCGACCAACTGCGGCAATTTTTGATCCAGCCCGGCACAGATTTCCAGAGCCAAGGCTTTACGCTCATTTTCTGCACCGGAGCGGCTGGCGGTCGAACAATCATCGAACAACTGCTGCTGCGCCTGGATTTTCACCTCTAGATCGCTGGCTGACAATCCATGTAGCAGCTCCTGGACGGACGCCTGCGAAACCGAGGCTATTAGTACAATGGATAGAAACGTTGCTTTAGTCATGATCTGGTCTCTGGATTATAAGGTGTAGGGAGCGCGGCGCGGACGGTCGAGCCATTTGGCGGCCTGGGTATCGCCAAGAATTTGCTCCTTGGCCGGATCCCAGTTGAGGGGGCGCTTAAGTCGTTCCGAAATGGCGCTAAGGTGGCAGGCCGTCGCCGTGCGGTGGCCAATCTCGACATCACATATCGGTCGCTTGCGGGTACGGACACAGTCGAGGAAGTTATTGTGGTGATTGGGCGAATCATATAGATGCACCTCGGAAGGTGAGAGCGGCTGGTTCTTCAACTCGCCCGGCGTGGTGACCAACCGGCCTCCGCGGCTCACGCCGATCATGCCCTTCTCGCCATGGAACTCGATCATTTGTCCGGTTTCCCCTTTGCGGTCTCGATAGACGGTGGGGCCATTTTCATATTTAAAGCCCTGCCATTCTGAACCCTCGTGGCCGATGGGGAAAAAGAACGAGGGGCCGGACTGATCCATGCCCAACGCCCACTGGATAATGTCGTAGTGATGTGCTCCCCAGTCGCCATTCTTTCGGGAACCATAGGCCCAGAAGTCTCGCCAACCTTTACTATAGCCACCACTAACACGATATTTGTGATAGGGCTCCCAAGGCGCCGGACCGAGCCAGCGATCATAATCGAGCCCATCTGGAATAGGTTGCTCGGGTAATACTTGGATTTCGGGGAAACGACTCAGCCTGGCGTAGACCGTATGCACGTTGCCGATCCAGCCGTTGCGCACCATTTCAGCTGCCTTGCGGAAGGCACCGTCGGAACGCTGCATGCTGCCGACTTGCACCACCGCGCCATAACGCCGAACCGCATCGGAAAACATGCGCCCCTCGCGAGGGGTCAACGTCATCGGCTTTTCAACATAGACATCTTTTCCGGCGCGGATAGCATCGAGGCAAATCGGAATATGCCAATGGTCCGGAGTCGCAACAAAGCAGGCATCGATATCGGCACGATCCGTTATTTTTTCATGTTCGTTGTAGGAATCACAGCCCTTGTAGGATCCAGATACCGCATGGTTTGCATACCGGCCTTCGACCTTGTCCTTAGCGCTTTCACGCTTGGAGCGGTCTACGTCGCACACCGCCAGGATTTGCACGCTTTTGCTGTTGAGCATCGCGCCAAAATGGTTTCGCATGATATTGCCACAGCCGATCATGCCTAACGTGATGCGCTCACTAGGCGCGGTATAGCCGGCAAATCCCATTGCGCTGGAGGGAATGACGGTTGGCGCTGCCACAGCGACAGCAGCACCCGCGGCTGTGTTGCGCAACATGCTTCTGCGTGAAACAGATGAACCCTTCTTCTTAATCATTGAACCACCCTGTTCGTATTAATCAAATTTACGAGAGCCTTATTTATAGGCTCCTGAAGGAAAGATTGCTTGTATTCTCTACGCCACTACTTGTACAAAATCCGCATCACACCCGTCACCACAGGTGCCGGATCTTTCGGAACGGGGGATAACACATCCGCGGCGGGATGCGGCTAAACGGATCGGAAGGCGCTTCCCAACTCTCGAAAAAACAACTATCTTCCCTGTTTTGAATCAACTATGGGGAATGCGGGATGGCTGAGTTAATGTTCAAGGGCGGAGTGATCATGTGGCCACTGCTGGCCTGTTCCATCGTGGCGCTGGCCGTGGTCTTCGAACGCCTGCTGTTTTGGATGCTGATTGGCATCCGTAAAAACCAATCTCTGATCAACCGCATTTTCACACTGACCGAGGAGGGTGATTTCGACAGCGCGATCAAGGAAGGCGAGGCCTCTCCGTGCCTGGTTTGCCGGATTCTCACCGCGGGGCTGGCGCATCGCAACTATGGTCTGGTCCAGTCGCTGGAAGCCGCCGCGACCCAGGAAATCGAAAAGATGAAGCGCAACCTCTCGGTGCTCGACACCATCATTACCCTCGCGCCGCTGCTCGGCATTCTCGGCACGGTCTCCGGCATCATTATCTCGTTCGACCTGCTCGGCGAGGCGGGCATCGAAGATCCCAAGGCCGTCACCGGCGGCATCGCCCAGGCGCTCATCACTACGGCGACCGGGCTGACGATTGCCATCATCGCCCTGCTGCCCTACAACGCCCTCACCCGCAAGGTCGAGAAAGTGACCCGCCACCTTGAACAACTTGTCACCTGCTATGAAGTCACCGTCATGAAGGGGCAGGAAAATAGAAAACTGGAACAGAATAATTAGAACAGAATAATCTTATGCCGATCCTTCTGCCCTATTCTATAGATGCTCTGTCAGAGCAGGATTTCCACAAGCTGGACTATTCTGTTATGGCACTTGCGTTCGAAGTACATAATCAATTGGGCAGGTTTTATGACGAACAGATTTACAAAAACAAACTAATGCAGAAATGTCATGAAAGCGGCTTTGAAACCGATTGTGAGGTTGAAATCAGACTGGCTCACCAGGATTTTTCCAAGCGCCTTTTCATTGATCTCCTGGTCAACGGCAGCGTCTACGAACTTAAGACCATCAAATCCATTCAGGAACCTCAACGCATCCAAGCGCTGAACTATGTATTTGCCACCAACACCAGACACGGGAAAATTATTAATTTCCGTCCGCCATCCGTGGAACATGAATTTGTATCCACCACTCTGGATCATGGAGCCAGAACACGGTTTAGCATTCAGGATTCCCGATGGGTAGAACATTCAGTGCATGCCCTAAAGCTGAAAAACAAGATGGTGGATATTTTGTATGACTGGGGAGCCTTCTTTGGCATGCCCCTTTATGAAGAAGCGCTGATCCATTTTTTTGGAGGAGAACAGAAAGTTATTCAGACCATTGAGATAAGAAACGGCAGCCAGTTGTTAGGACACCAAAGATTCACGTGTCTCTCTGAGACAGAATTCTTTCTTGTTACAGCAGCGAAGGATGATACTCGGCGTTATGAAACCCATTTAAACCGACTTCTCCTCCACACCCCGTTTAAACATCTTTATTGGATCAATTTAAATCGTTCACTGATCCGGTTCACTACACTGGAAAATAATTATTCTGTTCAAAATTATTCTGTTCCCTAGGCCAATGATGAAACTAAGCTCCGGATATGAAACTAAAAAGGCACGGGTGGAGATGCTGCCGCTGATCGACGTGGTATTCCTGCTTCTCGTCTTTTTTATCTACGCCATGGTCTCGATGGTGGTCCATCGGGGGCTGAAGGTTGACCTTCCGGAAACAGGAACAGCGGTCATGGAGAAGAACGATTACATCTCCATCACCATCGATGCGGACAATGTGCTTTATCTGAATTCCGAACCTGTCGACGCCGAAGAGATGGCACAGCGCGTACTCCAACTCGGCAAAGATTCGAACAAGCCTGTCTATATCGACGGCGACCAAAAGGCCGACCTTGGGCTGGCCATCGAACTACTGGATGACTTGAAAAAAGCCGGCATTGAGGAAGTCTCATTTTCGTGCAAACAAAAAACTCCATAATCAATATACCGTTACTCGCCGGTAGTGTGCTGTCCATCGCCATCCATGTTGCGGCGTTGTACAGCAAGAACATCTATACGCCTCCGGAATCCCGCTTTGAATCCGGCCGCACCGTCTTGCAGTTGACCCTGCTGCCTTCGATAGCGAGCCGGGCCACCTCTCCCGAATCGGCGACCGAGCCTGAATCCCTGCCCGTCCCTGCTCCACAACCTGTCGCAGTACCCCAACCTGAACCGCAACCCACGGCGGAAGAAAAATCGGCCGATTCCGCAGAACAGGATGCCAGCCTGATCAAAGATAAAGGTGTGATTTCCGACGCGTTTGCATCCTCATCCATCCAACCGGCCTATCCGCGCATTTCACGACTGCGCGGAGAGGAAGGCGCAGTCACACTCTCCATCCGCGTGCTGGCATCCGGTAAGGCCGAAAGGGTCGACGTGATCCATTCCAGCGGACACAGGCGGCTGGATGAAGCCGCATGCAAGGCTGCACGCAAAGCATCTTTCTCCCCCGCCATGCAGTTTGGGCGCAATATTGACTCCACCACCGAGCTGTCGTTTACTTTCAGACTTACCGATGATTAATCGATCAACATTTTTCTGCCTGCTGCTCCTTGCCGGCTGTGGTGAACGTACGGGACCGTCCAACCCTCCGGAGATACCGGAAACTATCATTTCGCTGGCACCCAACATTACCGAAACCATCTACGCCCTTAAGCTCGAACATAAACTCGTTGGCGTCACCACCTATTGCCTCTACCCCGAAGCCGCACGCGCACTTCCAAAGGTTGGAGGTTTTGGCCAGCTTAACTACGAAGCCATCGTCACGCTCCGGCCCGACCTCGTGATTCTCCACAAGGAATACGACATCGAAAAGGAACGCCTTGCCAGCCTAGGCATCCCCTTCCTCGAAACCGGAACCTACTTCATCGCCGACATCCTCGAAACCCTCCGCAGCATTGGCGAAGCTTGCGGAACGGCAGAACGGGCGAATGAACTCATCCAAGGTTTGGAAACCCGCATTGCCGAAATCGCCCATGTGGGGCAGGCTTTCCAGCCTGCCCGCCCCCGCGTGCTCATCACCTTCGGAAGCGGCGACATTGAAACCATCCAGGCCTTTGGCCCCGCGTGCATCCACAACGAACTGCTCAAAATCGCCGGCGGCCAAAACGTCATCGAAGGGAGCCTCCCCTTCACCACCCTCTCGCGCGAAGCCGTCCTGCGGCTCAACCCCGATATCATCATTGAACTCGCCCCCGAACTGGACGACGGGGCCGAACCTTCCAAGCATTGGATAAAACTCGCCGCCATCAACGCCGTCAAGAACAACCGCATCCACGTCCTGACCGGCGACTATACCTGCATCCCCGGCCCCCGCTTCATCCAAACCCTGGAAGATTTTTCGCGGATTATCAGGCAGAATAATTTTGTGGCAGAATAATTTATGGGGATACTTGTTAAACATCCTGTTTCAGCTCTGTCGGGGAAGGAATTCCACCGATTGGACTATCAAGTCATGTCCATGGCTTTCGATTTGTATAATTCCATCGGGAACCTTTGGGACGAGAATGATTATCAAATAAAACTGCTCGAATGCTGTCTCGCCAATGGACTAAAAGCTCAATCCGAGGTTCTAATCACGGTGTCGCACAAAGAATTTAGCAAACAATACCTGATCGACTTGCTCATTGAAGGTGCTGTATATGAATTGAAAGCGGCGGCAGGCATTGCATCCCCACATGAATCGCAAACACTGAACTACCTATTCCTAACGAATACCCAACATGGAAAGGTTATCAACTTCCGCCCCGATTCACTGGAATGGCGCTTCATCTCCACAAGCCTAACATTTGATCAACGCAAGTCATACACCCTTAAAACCGACAACTGGATTGCCGATCATCGATCCAGCATGGTTCTTCCAGACCTACTCTCGGAATTGCTAAATGACTGGGGAGCCTATCTTGATTTACATCTCTACAAGGAAGCCGTACTGTTTTTCATGGATCAACCCCCAGAAGATGTGAATAAACGCTTCTGCCCACTTAACCCGGAAACACTTATCCATTTTACAGGGCTCACCAGAAAGAAATCTGCCTATCAAAAGAACCTTCAAAAATACTTAGACGTATCACCATACCAGCAAATCGACTGGATTAATTTTGACCAAAACAAAATTGAACTACACACGCTAAGAAAGAAATCATTCTGCCACTAAATTATTCTGCCTAAATGTCCGCACCCATCATTCAAATTGAAAACCTCTCTATCGTACTTTCGGGAAATGAAATCCTGAAGGGCGTTTCGCTGGATATCGGCGAGGGCGAATATGTTTCAATCATCGGCCCAAACGGCGCGGGCAAGACTACGTTGATCAAATGCATCGCCGGCATCCACCGGGGATGGAAAGGCGTCATCAAAATCGACAAGCAACCGTTCGAGCAGTACGACAGCAAGGCACTTGCCAGACTCCAAAGCTATGTGCCGCAGGCCGAAGGGCGCTCCAACCCCTTGACCGTCGCTGAATTTGTGGCGATGGGCCGCTATCCGCACCTCTCCGCCTTCACCACCTTGAAAGCTGACGACTATGCCGCTATCGACGATGCCATCATCCGCGCCGGGCTTGAACCCTTCCGTCATCGGAAAATGAATACGCTCAGCGGCGGGGAGCGCCAGATGGCCTTCATTGCGGCCGCCCTTGCTCAGGGCGCAAAGATTCTGCTGCTCGACGAGCCCTCCACCTTTCTTGATTACCGCCACCAAGCCGAAGTTTCGGCCATCCTCAAATCCGCCTGCCGCGAAAACGATATAACCGTGGTCGCTGTTCACCACGACATCAACACCGCCGCTGCCTGTAGCGACCGGATTCATGCCATGAAGGACGGAGCCATGGTCTTCAGTGGCACACCGGAACAAGCCATCAACAGCGAAACGTTGGAAAATATCTACGACACCGAATTCCTCTGCACCCCCTCTCCCGATCGCCCCCTCCCCCATGTCATCTCCGGAGGTGCGCTATGAAGAAACCTTTTTTTAAAATCGCAGAAGCGACGTCCCCGTCGCTCCCACGCCCGCAAAGCCCGCCTCACAGCAACGCGACGAGGACGTCGCGTTCTACGAAAGCACTCACGCCACTCGCCGTTCTACTCCTGCTTGCCAACCCAAAAACCAGGATGCACAGCAGAACCGCTTGCTTACCCATTGCGGGCGGATTAATGGATGCTTAGATGACTGAAAATGCGACACCACAGCGAAACCCGATAGATGTGACCCGAATGGAGAGACGATAGCCGGTGCATCATCGGTTTTTCCCCAATAATCCACTATTCCACCCATGCAGTAATCCAAGTCGTAAGACTACGCAGCAGAAATATCACTCCCCTGATCTTCTTTGAGTCCAATAACCGGGTTTCCGATGCTCATGGGCAACGGCAACCACAATAATCCTATCGTGCCGGATGAAATAGGGCAAGGTAGTAAGGAAAAACCGGGCAGTTGATCCTGCGGTATCCGCCGTCGCGCTCCCGTTGAAGAAGCGGGTTTTCCGCAATGTTTAGGAGAACGGACTCCACCTCCATTTTAAATCGATATCCCAGCCCGGACTGTTTCGATTCATACCACAAAGCGGCGGCGACCAATTCCTGGCTCGCCTCTTCCAAAAACTCGACGATCATTCGCCAAGCCTCTTCTCCAGCTCAGCAAAAACCTCCGAAGCGAGGCGGGTCTTGGCCTGCCCGGAGTCGTACCGCTCCATCCGCTCACGGATCACACCGTCCCAGTCGCGCTCAACCACTCCTGAATCAAGCCCGGCATCGCTCTGTTCCAGAATTCGATAAACCACCGTAAGCCGCTGATCCAATGGCAACTCCAGCGCTTCCTTGCAAACCCGATCCATCGTCGCTGTCATAATCATCCCTCAATTTACCGTTTCGAAGAACCGTACCCTATTCGCACAAAAAAACAGCTCCTTTATCAGGGCGCCATCCTTTCTTTGTTCCATGATTGAAAACAGGAAACCGGCGGGGACCACCTGCCCGAATAGATTTCCTGCGCGTTTTATTGCTTTACCATTCAACCGAATTTAAAAGCGGTGTCGAGCCACCGCACTCCAAATATCCGATCGGCTTCGCCGATATATTTTTCCCGGTCCGTCGCGAGGTGCTTTCGCCTCTCCTTCCAGTCGGGGTTCGTCCCTCACCCACGGCTTAAAGCACCTCGGCCTACACTCCTTTTCTGTTTTCTGGAGGAGCGCAGGTGATCCTTAACGGCGGACAGCCCGGAACCCGATGTCGGAGTCCTCGCGGTCCGGGGGGTCCCAGATCCCGTCGCCGCAACGCGCGTAGTACGCGAGGCTGAACCAGCTCCCACCCCGGAAGTGCCGGAGCGAACCCGACGCGGTGTTGCACCACTCCCATATGTTTCCAGACATATCATAGAGCCCATACCCGTTCGAGGAAAAACTTCCTGCCGGACTCGTGTACGGATAGCCGCTATCGTCGTACGAAGGGTGATAGCCGCGCGTGGGGCTGGTGTCGTAGCTATACGAACTGGAGCTGTAATAGTTTGCCTCACTGTGCGTGATGGTATCGCCCCACGGGAAACGCTTGCTTTGGAGGCCACCCCGCGCGGCATATTCCCACTCGTCACTCGTCGGCAGTCGGTAGCCGTTGGCATTAAAGTCGCAGCTCCAATCCAAAAGATTGTAGCAGGGGGTCTTGCCCTCCATCTCGCTTCGGGCATTACACCACTTGACGCAATCGTACCAATTGACGGTATGCACCGGATGATCCGCCGCCTTACCCAAACCGGCATTGTCAAAGCTGTATCCGTTCGCCACCGCCCAGCTATGGACTTCATCCCATTTAGCTTTCGTTACTTCTGTTGCGTCCATATAGAACGCCGCTTCGTTCATCAGCGAATAGGCGCCATAATCCGGATCGGTTCCGCTGTTGGTTCCTGCCGGGATCACCACCAAACCTTCAAAACCAGGAGAGGCATTGGTAAACCCATCCCCCAGACTGGATGCCCACTCCACCGTACCGGCCGAGCCCGGCTCCATGCCGGTGGCCACCAATACCCCATTCGACTCCCACGACACCAGAATGTCCTCTGCAAAGACTCCCGTTACCGCCAACACCAAACAAACCCACACTGCATTCCTAATCTTCATTTTTCCTCTCCTCATGATTCGTTACCGCCTGCACCAGAACACCTTTTACACCCCCGCCATGGAGCTGTCAATAAACAGCTCTATTCAACGGAATAAAAAGATCGCATCCCTCGCCCCCCTTTTCTACCTTCTGGGTTCCATGATTATTAAACAAACCCTGCATCGTAGACGCGACGAAGATGTCGCGTCTACGAAAGCACTCACGCCCCTTGCAATCCTGCTCCTGCTCGCCGCCGCAACGCTCGTGTTCGCCCCGCTTTTCGGCATGAAGTTTATCCCGTTCTCCGCCATGGGACAGGAACGCGAAATCCTGTTCGACATCCGCATTCCGCGCGTCCTTTTCGCCTTCGTGGCCGGGGCAATGCTTTCGCTCAGCGGTATGTCATTCCAGGCACTCTTCAGGAACCCGCTGGCGACGCCGTTCACGCTCGGGGTGTCCAGCGGCGCGGCACTTGGCGCGGCGGTATTCATCCGGATGGGGCTGGCCTTCAGTATCGCAGGAATCTCCGGGACCTCGATGGCGGCATTCACGGGAGCCCTGCTCGCCGTTGCACTGGTCTATGGACTGACCCGGATCAAGGGCGGCTTCACGACCACCACCCTGCTGCTCGCCGGAATCGCCATCAGCTTTTTCTTTTCCAGCCTGATCCTGCTCATTCAATACACCAGCGGACTGTCGCACTCGTTCCGCATCATTCAGTGGATGATGGGCTCGCTCACTGCGGCCGACTACGGAAAGCTGGTCAACCTGCTCCCCTTCTTTGGCGCCGGAACCGTACTGCTCCTCTTCCTGCACCGCGAAATGAACCTGTTCATGGTTGGCGAGGATATTGCCATCAGCCGGGGCGTTAATGTCGGACTGGTGAAAAAACTGATCTTTCTCGCAGCGTCATTGATGGTCGGCGGCGTGGTGGCCGTCTGCGGCCCGATCGGATTTGTCGGCATGATGTCACCGCATATCTGCCGCATGCTCGTCGGCGCAGACCACCGTTATTTGATGCCGGCCTCGTTCCTGTTTGGCGGGCTGTTTCTTGCGCTGTGCGACACACTGGCGCGGACACTGGTCGCCCCATCAGAGATTCCCGTCGGCGTTATCACCGCCCTGCTCGGCGGCCCGTTCTTCATCTGGTTGCTGCTCAGCCGCAAAAGCGATCTCGAACTGTGATTTAGGCAGAATCATTTATAGGCAAAATCATTCTCCCTTCTGGGTGAGTGCTTTAATTATTCTGCCTGAAAATTATTCTGCCTAATCCCCAAATGCATTACCATCCCGCCCATGAATTCGATTGAAGAAAAAGAAAAGGCCCTGCTTGAAGAGCTCAGTTCCTACGGTGCACTCGCCGTCGCTTATTCCGGCGGGGTCGACTCCACTTATCTCGCCGACTGCGCCCACGAAACGCTCGGCCGCAACGCCATGATGGTCATCGCCGACTCCCCCTCCATTCCTCGCGAGGAGCTGCAGAAGGCGGTCGATATGGCCACTGAACGTGGCTGGAACCTGCGCGTCATTCAGACCGGCGAACACCTTCAGGAAGAATACCTCGAAAACAAAGGCGACCGTTGCTTCCACTGTAAGAACGAGCTCTTTTCCAAAATGGAAACCATCCTTTCCGAATTTGGTGACATCGTGCTTGCCCACGGTGCCATCGAGGATGACAAGGGCGACATCCGCCCCGGTGCGCAGGCCGCCGCTAATCATTGCGTCGTTGCCCCGCTGCAAAATGCCGGGCTCTACAAAAAAGAAATTCGCATCCTCAGTGAGCGGCGTGGACTTCCAACGGCTGAAAAGGCCTCCTTCGCCTGCCTCGGATCACGCTTTCCCACCGGAACCCGCATCGAGCTTAAAGCCATGGAGCAGGTGGAAAAAGCCGAAGCCATTCTGCGGGAACGGGGCTACTCACAATACCGCGTCCGCCACCATGGCGACCTCTGCCGTATCGAGATCGACCCTGCCGACTTCGAAAAGCTGATGAACGAGCGGATCGAGCTCGTCACTGCCATCAAGGAAACCGGCTACCGCTTCGTCACCCTCGACCTCGGAGGCTACTCCATGGGCTCAAGCGCGTGAATAAACACCAAGGCACAAAGAGCACCAAGTGATGGTGCCAGTAAGCCAATGTTCCGCCAGTTTAGGGTCGATTCACCGGGAGGGGTGGTTTATTTTTCCCCCACGTTTTTAGTGAGGAGACAACCATGATTAAAGCAAAAGTTGTAGG
>JAUVCG010000116.1 GCA_030595785.1 Kiritimatiellales bacterium
CATCCCAGCGCGGTCGGCCAATGTATAGGCCAGAACACCAGTGCGTAGGATTTGAGCAGTATGGAAACGATCATCATGGCGCGGGGACTCCTCGGACGCGGTCCAGCAGGGTGCGGATGAAATCAACATTGGCTTGTGAATGCCGCTCCATGTTCTCCAGATTAATGTTGTGGAAAAACTCGGAGTCGGGGATCAGGACCACCCGGCCTTGACCGACCGGCACCTCCACAATGAGCGGCCAGTCATCGGACTTGGCCAGTACCACCGCGTCGGCCCGGTTCAACTTGAGTGGCCAGGCGCTGAAGAGATGGATGGGCCGCCCGAAGGCCAAACGGTCGAACGACCTTCCCAAGGGAATGTTCAGCACCTCGATCCCGAGGGGGTCGAGCAGGGAGCGTGCGTTGCCATAGTGGGAATAGCCGCAGGACATCAGGACGACACCTCCCCGCTCAGCGAACTCCATCACGTCCCGGCGCTGGGCGGCGGAGAAGGGGCGTTGGGGTGCGTTGAGAAAGAGCAGGGCCGCCTCGTCAATGAGTTCCCGGTTCCAATCGTTCTGCGTGACCGGCATCATGTCATGGCGAAAAAGATTGGCCGTCATCCCGAAGAGCCCCGAGCTCATGTTGGCGTGCTTCGAGGCATAGGGTTGCTGCGAGAAGTCGATGATCGCCATGCGCTTGCGGGTCAGGTTCCGGTCGAACGGAAGCCGTGCGGCCTGATGTGCCGCGAAGGAGAGTAGAGCCAGGATCAGGAGGGTTCCATAGGCCGACCGCCTGGAGCGGCCAAGGCCGGACACGATTAGCGTAATCGCCAGAAGAATGATCACCAGCCGTTCCGCGGCGCGGCTGAAGAACCAGGAGTACAACCCCGGCTCTCCGAACCAGGTCAGCACGGCACGCAACAGTTCAAACGAGCGTATTAAATTGAGGTTGAAGAAGCTGGTCGTGTCGCCAAACACGAGCACCTTGCCCGAGCCGACCTGTTCCCCCGCCACCAGCACCAGATCGCCGAGGCGTTCGTTGACCTGGTATTCGAAATCACCCAGCCATCCGCGCGCCTCGTCTTCTTCCGCCGGCCCCCAGTCGCCATAGCCGAAGCGGCCCATGATCAGGGGCCGTGCAGGAGGCTGCAGGTCGAGAGACGATCCCACTAGAATAGACAAGCGGTTTTCCGCAGGATCACTCAAGGAGGAAAAGGCCGTGCCTTGACGAATGCGGTAGGAATTAAACCAGCCCTGTGGATGGAATTGGGCGGAATCATGGTTGAGTCGAATGTGTGTCGGCGCGAGTAGATCGTTGACGTGATTACGGCCGTTCTTGACGAAGGTATGATCGCCCAGCACCCAGAGCCCACCCCCTGCGCGGACGAATGACCAGACCCTGTCATATTCTTCCTTGCTCAACGGTTCATCGATGTTCGTAATCACCAGGATCTGATCGGGGTTCAGTGGATCGGGTATCTCTTTGACGACCTCCCCGGAACATCCGAACAGACTCGCGTACTCGGGGACAAAGCCGTACATCCCGCCGGCCGCCCGGGAAAAGCGGGTGTAATTCGGCTTGGAGAAACTGACAACGCCGCGGTGCAGGAAGGAAATTTTCCGGGTCTTGGCCGGACGCAGGGTGGTGGCGGGGATCATGACCAGAAGCAGCAGCACGGACAGGGCAAGAAAGGTCCATGCGAGACGCGGCCGGTGCGGTGAATTTGGCGCGGACACCTTGGTCGGAGCCATGCCGGAGGAGGATGTTGAGTCGTGATGCAGGACGAGGTAAGCCACGGCGTGGGCGAAGAAGATGAATAATGGGAAGATCAGCACGGTCGTGCGTGCCGCGTATGAGGCCAGTGCCTTGTAGCCGAACAGGTCGCGGAAATTCAGATCCCAGGTCAGGTCAGGTCCCAGGTCCACCGTGTAGAGAAGTACAGACGAAAGCAGACCGTTGACCAATAGAACGATGAGCAGAAATATCGATGTCCTTGCCTTGGAGACCACACCACGGTTCCAGGCATGGATGGAGAGGCTGAGAAAGAGCAGAAAGCTCCCGATGTTCTGGTAGGTGTAGCCCGTCCGAATGGTTCCTCCAGTGATTAATTGGCCGAACCAGAGCACGATTCGGTTAATCCCTTCGAGCAGGTTGAAGCCCAGTGGCGATTGAAAAAGGAAGAGATGGAGCAGGGCGTAGAAGGCGACTCCCTGGGCCAGCCAGCCTGAGACCATTCCTGAACGGGACCAGATCCACAGATGGGCGAAGGTAAGCAGCAGGACCTCTGCCGCCTGGGGCAGGGGTGCCAGTGCGTTCAGCAGAATGGCCGCCACCAGAACCGAGGCACCGCGTATCACGGACGCTCGTGGATACCGAAACAGCGGCAGGGCGAGCAGCGAGTAGATCGCAAACAGGCGGAGGTAGGGTGGGATGTAGCCTGCAAGATCGAAAATGAAAGCCAGTGGAAGTAGAAACAGGAAGGATCCAAGTGTGTCGGTCGCCCGCTTGCAGACGCCACCCAAGCGCCCCCATGGCTCAGCAGCTTTGCCCTCGGCGGGCTTAGTAGTATCCTGCTGTTTATTCATGTTACCAACACGCTACTTTCCCGTTTTCCCGATACCCATGTCAACCCCTGATAAGAAGTCGTTTTATAGATAACCTGGCCTTAGGACTGGCCGCCTAAAGGCGGGACTACAAACCTTGTAAATGAAACAAACGAATTTCTCATTGGGATCTATGCGCTCGCGGCTAAAAAATAATATGCTCAGCACGGGTCGCTTGATTCCCGGTTATTCAACGGAAAATGTCCAGAATGCCGCACGGTCATCAAACGAACCAAAGCCGATGCCGCCGGATGAGTACGTGGTGTCGTTGGCGGTCATCACCGGCGTTTCAAGGTCATTGACCCAAACCTTGATGGTGCCGGTTTCAAGGTGCTGAACCTTGATGGTATTCCATCCGTCTTTCAGGGGAGGTTCCGGTCGCTCTTCGTGGTTGATGCGAGTACGGCTGTCGCCGTCCACCCGCATAATAACGGTGTGTACCTTCCCATCGGAATTGCTGGAAACATGAGTATAGTAAAAGTGGGTATCATCCTGATAGCCGAAGATAATGCAGATATCCCGGTTGATCGTTGTGGCGGGTTCAAGGCTGCAGGCTGTTGTCGTGACGACTGGATTCCTGAGCACCTGACCGTCTTTCCAAAGCGCAAACTCACCTGGCCGCCTTACCGGCGGGCGCTGTTCTCCGGCTACGTCAAGAATCAGGCTTTCCTTTCCCTCAACGATGCCGGTCTTCCAGCTTTCAGGGCGCAGCAACTTGAGCTGATCCCGGGCGTTGGCGAGAACGACCGGTGCTGCGCTGGCACTGCCCAGCGCCAGGCAGCTCCCTAGAATGGCTGGAATCAGTTTATGCAAGGAGACCGTCCTCATATCCGGGAAGATCCCATGGTTGAGGCAGCCCCGTCGGAATATTCATTGCGACCTTGTCTGCAAACTTTTCACGGTGCTTGTCGTCGAGTGGTTTGAAGGCCGTGGCCAGTTTTGCATTCGCTTCAAGATGTCCGATTTCGCCGGTGCCGACAATGGCGGTGCAGATGCCGGGCAGGCTGAGCGCATAGCGAATCAATTCGGACGGCTTTTCATCGGAATTGCGCACATGCTTGACTGTTTTCATGGCAATCACGCCCATCTTTTTCTCCACGGCCAAGGGGAGCAGCTCGTTTTCATATTTGCCGCTGTCCGGACGATTCGCCGGGAAGATGGTCAACAGTGCATCGGGGTCGTAGGCCTTGACGACTTCGATCAGAATATCCGCTCCGCTGTGGCCGGTGACGCCAAAGCTTTTAATGATACCCTGTTCCTTTGCCTTGACGGCCGCTTTCCACGCGCCTTCGCGAGCCTTGGCGTCGGTGTCGCCCTTTTCAGGCTGGAAATTGTGCATGTGGTACAGATCAAGGTGGTCCGTGCGCAGATTTTTCAGGCTCGTTTCGAGCTCTTTCATAAAGGCATCATAGGTTTTCGCTCCGCTTTTAGAGACAAGGAAGATTTCCTTGCGGTGCTTCTCAACCACCGGCCCCATTAGTTCTTCACTGCCCTCATATCCCCGGGCCGTATCCCAATAGTTGATTCCGAAATCCAGTGCGCGCTCAAGAAGCTGATGCGCTCCTTCCGGATCATCGGCAAAGGGTTTGTGAAAGGCGCTTCCAAGACCGAGTCCATAAATCGAAACCTCAGCACCGGTCCTTCCGAACGGTCGCCGGTCGACCTGCTTTTCCTTTGGCTTTTTCTCTGCTGTACCGGCGGTTGCCAGCCCTGCGGCAAGCCCCCCTCCGACCGAACTTGCAACAAATACGCGTCTTGATCCTTTCATATGTACACTCCTCGCATTGGTTAGCTGGAAGTGTACAATATAGAAAGCATCTCGATAAAGGCCTATCTCCAATTTTTGTGACCCATGAAAAGAGATATTTCTGCTGTGAGTCATGGGCATCCTGCCCATGACTCACAGAGAAGGAAGAACCAATCTATCTTTGCGCCTTTGCGCGAGAATATGAAACTGGTGTGAAAGACCAAGGGCTGGATTTTTCCAGCCCTTGCCCCGCCGTCGTAGCTTGTCTATATAAATACCAAAAATACCATAAGGTTTATAAGTGTATCATTAAACACATGTTAATAAGGGGTTTAAATAAATGAAGAAGCTACTCGTTTTCACCATCCTCGCGCTCATCGCCAGCGCATCCCATTCATGGGGCCGGGCAAGCTTTGGTATTCAACATCATCGTTTCCCGACGGCTACATCTGAAAAAAGCGCCCTTTGCGGGGCGCTTTTTCTGTAGCCGTGATCCTCGATCGCGGAACTAGATAATGATGTCGCTCTTGCCGCCGCGCAGCTCGTCGGGGGTGACGATCTTGTTGGCCTGTTCCTGCTGCATGCGGACCATATCTTCCTGCAGCTTCTTAACGGCGGTATTGATGGCTTCCGGAAACTTTTCAACCGCCTCTTCGAGATTGGCCGCTTCGATCTCGCCGGAGATGGGCAGTGCTCCACCGGGGGTCATGATGTTGGTGGTGGCGGAATAGACGGCCTGGCGGGACTCATCTTCCGATCCATCGGGTTTGATGGGGGTCAGCTTGCGGATGTTGCCCACCTTGAGGTCGGTGATGTGCTCTTCTTTCCAGAGGTTTGCGCCGTCGATCTTAATGTTTTCGAGTGTGTTTTCGTCGCTCATAAAAAAAAGTCCTTTGTTTGGCTGAAAATTCAAAGCGCGCACTCTGTCGGGTTTTACGGGGCAGGGCAAGGTGAAATAGCTACGAAGAGCCGCAATCAAATGTAGACGATGCTTCCAGCTTCGTTACGTCTGGGGAGAAAACTTAATTAGCCGCGAAGGAACGCAAGGAAACACAAGAACGGTGCGGATTGAAGATGGACGCTGTATTCCTTGCCATCTACGGCAGTTGTAAAGAAATCCTTTACAACTGAATTTTCCTGCAACTCGTTCTCTTCCAAGACCTTTATGATATGCGAGCTGATATTTTGCTTGGAGGTGGCAAAAAGTTCCGCGAGTTGCGCCTGACTCAGCCAAACGTTGCCGTCGCGGGCAAACAGCACAATGTTCGCCT
>JAUVCG010000064.1 GCA_030595785.1 Kiritimatiellales bacterium
TTTTCCGGCGACGTTGGCCGCTGGGACTTGCCGATTATGCGCGACCCCAGCCAGTTTGAACAGGCGGACTATGTGCTGATTGAATCGACCTACGGCGACCGTGTCCACGGCGAGGTGGCGAGCATTCCCGGCGAATTGGAACGAATCATCAACGAAACGCATAAGGCGGGCGGGAACTTGATTATTCCAAGCTTCTCGCTCGAACGCACGCAGGAACTGCTCTTCCATCTCAACAACCTGCTCAACGAAGAACGCATCCCGAAGTTGCCGGCATTTGTCGACAGCCCGATGGCGATCAAGATTACCGAGGTGTTCAAGAAGCATCCGGAACTGTTCGATGACGAAACCATGGCGCTGCTGAACTCGGGCGACCACCCTTGCGATTTCCCGGGACTGACGATGTCGCGCACGGTTGACCAGTCCAAAGCGATTGCAGATCAAAGCGGCACATCGATCATTATTGCCGGATCAGGCATGTGTACCGGCGGACGGGTGAAGCACCACCTGAAAAATAACCTCGACCGTCCTGAAAGCACGATTCTGTTTGTCGGCTACCAGGCCTTCGGCACGCTGGGGCGGCATATCCTCGAAAAGCCCGAAACTATCCGCATCTTCGGCGAGGAACATGTGCTGAAGGCGCGGGTTGAACGTATTTCCGGTTTCTCGGCGCATGCCGACAAGGAGGAGCTGCACCGCTGGATATCCTCGCTCAAAACCCCGCCGCGTAAGGTATTTGTTACCCATGGAGAGGAGTCGGCGGCCAAGGCGTTCGGTGAATTCCTTTCCGAAAAAACCGGATGGGACTGCATGGTTCCCGAATACGAGCAGGAAGTGGTGCTCGATTGATGATTTGCGTAGTAAATAACGAGTATCGCGAGGGGTTCAAGCGTTCTCTGGAAATGGTGCATGAACCTTAATTTTCCATACCTTTGGAACAAGGCGGGGAGTTTTTAGAATGAGACAATTTTTTATGGTGTGCGCGGCTCTGCTCATAAGCGGTGCGGCGGCATTCGGCTACACGAATATACTCGAAAACGGCACGAACCAAACGATCACGAGCGGCTGGGATGCCGAGGGTGATATGTTTGTCGGGGATACCACCTCCAGCAATACGTTGTACATCCTTGGTGGCGGTTCCCTGACCAACGACAATGCTTATGTGGGCGCGTCAAGCAACGCCTTTAACAACACAGCAACTGTTTCGGACCCCAATGCCGAATGGATCAGCACAGGGACTCTGCAGGTCGGTGCTGCCGGAAACTCGAACAATGCTGTATCGGTGTCCAGCGGTGGAACCATAATCGCCAGTAATCTTGTGATCCATGCCGGCAATGACTTTAACCTGAAGAACAACGGAACACTGGCCTTGACGAATGGATTTGATGTCTCTGTGGATGGTTTTAACTGGAATGCCGGTGGAACCCTTTCCGTCGGCGGCGCACTGACGGGCATGGCGACGACCAACGAAGGAACGATTCTTTCAGGCGAAAAGACACTCGTGTTGGATGGTGGCTTCATGAACACGGCAGATAATCTCATTGTCGGCTATGAAAGTTCTGACAACGCATTTGCCATTACGAATGGCGCAACGGTGGGCAATGCCAGTGGCTACATCGGCTGGGGCTCGAATTCGGCCAACAATGCTGTGCTGGTATCCGATGCCGGTTCGGCATGGACAAACAGCGGAAATCTTTACGTCGGGGTCTATGGAGATGCTACCAATTTGATGACTGCCGGGACGGGTAACTCCCTGACCGCGACCAATGAAGCCTGGGTGTTTGTGGGGGGGGTAGACACGAACCTGACCGCCATGGGAAGTGGCGGTATCACCGTGGCGGGTGGTGCCGAAATGGTCGTAGGCGAGAGTGCGAGTGTTCTGGCCGACGGGGTCTATATTGATGCGGCGGGCACATTCAATCTCGATGGCACGCTGAGGGTAACCGGCGATTTCGATGCTGGGCAGGCCGGATTTGACTGGAGGGATGGAAGTACGTTGACGGTTAACCGGAAGCTTACGCTTAATGATGATCTGGGCGGCACGAACAAGACGCTGAACGTTGATGGTGGATCGTGGAATCGCGGTGGTGACCTGCAAATCAATGGAACCGGTAATACGCTGGCGATCCTGAACGGCGGTGGGGTGACCAACGATGCTGGATATGTTATTGGCTCCAATAATACCGTTGTCGTTTCCGGCAGTGGTTCAGAGTGGTTGAACAACGGCACGCTGAACATTACCAACTCCGGCAACAGTGTAACGGTCGGCTCCGGTGGCAAGGTCACGGCCGATTCGCTGAATGTTACAGACGGAAACGACTTTCATCTAAACAACGGTGGCATGCTGGCCATGACTGATGACTTTAATCTTTCGGTGCACTCCAATCTAAACTGGAATGCCAGCGGTCATCTGTCTGTTGGAGGGTTGCTTGAGGGCATGGCTATTGAGACCAACCTGCCGACAGCCGATGCGGAATATCTGGGAGGCAGCAAAGTTTTAACTCTCGAAGGCAATGGACGCTGGCTTGCCGACGATAACAATTTGATTGTCGGCCTGAATAACGATCTGAACCGATTGTCTATCACGAACGGCGGTAGCGTGGATAACGCTGACGGCTATATTGGCTGGGGAGAGACCGGCGACTTCAACTCCGTGGTAGTTGCTTCCGGGGGAGCGTGGACCAACCATGGCGGGGGGCTCTATGTCGGAAAGTGGCTCGATGCGAATACCAACCTGGTGGATGCAGGGAACGGAAACAGCCTGACGGTGCAAAGCGACGGATGGGTATTTGTGGGCGAAGGGCGAACCAATGGGCCCAGCGGTGGACTGGTGGTTTCTTCCACGAATGGTGCAGAGCTCGTGGTTGGCGGAAAAGGATCGTCGGTCACCGTGGAGCAGGGTTTGTACGTGGGTATTGATGCCGGCTCCACCGGAACGGTTTCCGTTGCCAGCGGCGGCATGGTATCGGTCGGCGAATTGGTCATTGCCGAAAACAGCACATTTGATCTATTTGGAACGTTGGCCGTTACGACTAATTTCAACGCCAGCCAGAACGGTTTCATTTGGAACGAGGACAGTACGCTTTCCGTTGGCGGGGAATTGACTGGGCTGGATACGCTTGGCGGCTCGAACCGTACATTGGTGATTGACGGAGGAACGTGGGATACCACCGCGACCAACCTGTACATCACGGGAACCGGGAACACCGTTTCCATTACGAATGGAGCGCAGGCCTTTAGCGCGTCGGCCTACATCGGGATCACGAGCAACGATGTTGACAATACCGTATTAGTGGGCGGTTCAGGTTCAGTTTGGAACATAGCGGAAAACCTGTTTATCAGTTCAAGCAACACTCTTGAGCTGGCTTCGACCGGGCTCGTTTCAATTGCCGGAAATATGAGCGTGAGCAACGGCATGGTTGCGGGAGCTGGAACCGTTCTGTTTGGCATAAATGATAACGTGTTCTCTGTTTATGGCACCAACAGTCAGATCTCCTTCGACGTGCTATTCGATGGCGGCGGCGGAGACGATACGGTAGCGATCACAGAGAGCGAACTCGTAATTGCGGGTTCTCTGAGCAATCGCTTTGTTGGATTTGAAAACCTAAGCATGACCAACAGCCTGCTGGGTGGAAGCGGCATAGTGGATGTCTTCGATAACATTAACCTGTCCGGCGGATGGATCGCCCCCGATGGGGAGTTGGTGATGGATGGAGCATTTACGGCCTCCGACACGATCCTGCAAGTAACGGCGGGAGCAGATAGCCTGCTTGTGACGAATTCAGGTGCGCTGAATCTGTCCGGCTTGCTGGCTGAGGTGACCATCAGCAATAGTGCAACTCCGAGCGCATTCAATGAAGAAATCCTGATCTCGGCTGACGGGTTCACTGCCGATGGATTTTCCTCGACCAACTTTATCGAACATTTCCTGCTGTATGATTTCCTCCTAACCAACGATGCCGCGACGGTGTCGGTGGTTTCAGAAGTTGTGCAGGATGGAGAGATCGGCGCGACGCTGGCGTACAGCGGGATACAGGGGATCCGTGCAGGATTCAATGGAATGCAGAATGCGGCCTTCGTCCGCACCAAGCAGCTGCGTCGCAACGCAGTGGCGACAGATCATGCCATTTCGAACGAAGCCTATTTAATGTCGGCCACCAATTCTCCGTCAGGTCCCCAGGGGCCGGGCGACAAGAACACTATTTTCGGCATGCACTTCTGGGCTGAGCAGTTCAGCGGGCAGGGCGACTACGATGCCATGGGGCTCTCCGAGGGTTTCACTCTCAACAACAACGGCACGACCTTCGGGCTCGACAAGCTGTTCGGCGATTCGCTGGTGGCGGGCATCAACTATACCTATGCGCGCACGGCCGCCCGAGCGGTCGACGGCGATCAGGCGGATACCGAAACCTACTGGCTGGGTCACTATGGGGAATGGTTTGGAAAGAATGAATACTATCTGGAAGGACTGTTGGCTCTTGGCTGGTCGGACTACGACACGGTACGGATCGATGACGAGTACGCCGGTGTCGGCTCGTTCGCGGGCTCCGACATAGGCGGGCATATCGAAGCGGGGAAATATTTCCACCGCAATAACTGGGCGATGGCCCCCTACATCGGACTGCACTACCTCGGGATCAAGTCGGATTCCTACGTGGAAACCCATGAATCCGGTGGACCGCCGGTTACCGTCAGCGAGCAACGCGTGGCCTCGCTCGAATCAGCGCTGGGTGTCAAGCTGCGCAACCGCTTCGATACCCGGGTTGGGCGCTTCCAGACCGTTGGCTACGCTGAATGGGTTTATGACTTTATCAACGAAGAGATCGGATCAACCCTGTCTGACGGGACGATCTCGGTAGAAACCGCCCGAATCACGCCGGGTGCCAGTTTGGTTAACGCCGGTCTCGGACTCTCGTGGATCTGTACCGACTATCTCGAAGTCGGAATCGGCTACGATGGTCGCTTTAACGAAAATTATGAGGAGCACATGGGCTCCATCATGCTCGACGTGCGGTTCTAGAACTGGAATAGGCATCGTCCCCGGACGGGACGGAGCTTCACCTCAAAGGGGAAAGCGTTGTTCTGCCGCGATACGGCTAAAAAACAACGGGCACCCCGCAGATGGGTATGAACCTTTTTTATGCCTCTACGACGGCGCGGTGAAATCCGACCTTAAAGGCACTGATGGTCATTTCTGTTGCAACCTTCTTCCTGACTTCGTCAATTTGGTCCTGCCAGGATGGACGGCTATTGGAGAAAGTCTCCGCCAGAGCATCCTCATTTTCGGGTTCGAATGTCCATGATTCGGGCAGAATATCCTTCATTCCGTCGCACGCACTTCCGATAACAGGAATTCTGCGGGCCAGAGCTTCGAGCATGACGAGTGGCACGCCCTCGTACCGTGAGGGAAGCATTAGGCCGTCGATTTGCTCATATAGAGATTCGGTGTCATCCTGCCACGGCAAAAGGGTGATGTCATTGCAACGCGGACATTCGGAAACAAGCTGTTTTAGGTGGGCTTCATCGGGGCCGTTCCCGGCGATGAGCAGACGACAGTCATGAAAGGCTTCAGGATGGTTGCAGAAAGTTCGAACCATGAAGTCCTGGCGCTTCTGCTTGAATTCGATCCGGCCGAGGAGGCCGAGTGTCGTGTGGGAAGTGGAATGTGGAATGTGGGAAGTGGTGGGGGGGGCGGGGATGCCGTTGGGGACTACGCTGATTTGTTTTTTTACGCCGCGCGCGATTAATAGCCGCTTCATGCTTTCAGAGATGGTGATGTAGCGGTCGGGCTGGTTGAGCAGATGTTGGTTGGTGTGGTCGCGCAATGCACCGAGTGTAGCGCCCATATCGGCCATGCGGTGAGGTATGGCGATGTAGCTGACGCATTCAATGCCGGCACGACGTGCGGCAAGCACGGCTTGGGACGATTGCTCGATGTCTCCCTGGACGCAGAGTACGAGATCGGGTTTCAATGTTCGGAACTCTTTTTCCAATGCCCGAATACAGCTCTGGGTGAAGTGGTTTCGAAGTCCTTGGAAGCGGCGGGTGGTGCAGGGCGCTTCCATGATTTGATGGTTCGGGATTCCGGCAATGCGATGGGTGAGCCGTTTGTTGAGAGGGTTGGCTGCAAAAACGACGTCTAGCGCAGGGTCTTCGGACAAGGATTCGACTCCTTGGCAGGCCATAGTCTGGTGGCCGCCAAAATCGAGGCTGTCATCGTATACGAGGATCTTCATTGGAAATCTCTACATCCCAACCCGGCGGAGCCGGAACCAAATAAAAACTCAACGCAAAGGCACAGAGAACCCAGAGGATCGCAAAGGACTCTGCGAGACTTTGCACACTTAGCGTCTTTGCGTTGAAAAAATGCTGTGTAAACATGATCGAATTTAGAAATTAGGGTTTTATGTGCCGGGCAGGGGAGCCAGTCCCACACCTGGTCGGACCGGGGGCGGTACTATTTTCTGGAATTCCGGGGTATTACGTACAGGATCAAAGCGCCTGTCTTTGCGGATCATGTTGCGGGCGGGCTCACCGCCGCATTCAACCGCTTTCTGAAGCGAAACAATCATTTCGCTGCGCTTGTTGAGTGCCAGCTGGAGCGCTGCAAGGTTGCCCCATCCCTGCGGATCCTTTGGCTGGAGGGCCGTATATTTTTTGAGCGCCGCCTCGACCATCGCAAAGCGCTTGCCTTGCGCCATCTGCTGGGCCAGCTGCATGGCTATCTGCGGTTGGATGTTGTCGTTGTTGAGTACCTGCTTCGCGAGGGCATCGGCCTGCCGGTGCTGGTTCATCTGCAGATAGATGGAGATCAGCTGGAGAGGTACTGAGATGTCGGCGGTTCCACTCTTCAGCTTTTGTTCGAGCAGCTGGCGCTGCGCGGAAATGTCCTTTGTTTTCTTCAACTGCTCCTGAAACTTTCGAGCTTGCTCGTTGTTAGGATCCTTTACGAGAAAGACATCGAACAGTTCGATGGCTTCGTCAAAGCGCCCTTGCCTTGTGATAAGTTGAGCAAGTCGGAAGTTGGACTCAGGGCTCAGATCATAGAGGGCAACGGCCTGACGATAGGCGGCTTCAGCTTCCTTGGGCCTTCCGCGCGCGTCGAGGAGGCCGGCAAGGGCGCTGCGGAGTTTGGAGAACGACTTTCGGGCAACAATATCGCGGATGAATTTTTCATCGCTGAGCAGACGGTCGCAGTTCCAGTTCCAGAAGTCGGTGTCGTTCTTAATCATTTCCTCTGTCAACGGCGCTTGCTTGTTGTTGATTTTCATGATCAGCCCATGCGGCGTGAGGTAGGGGTACATCCACGGCAGGACATAGCTTTCCTCGACGTAGAAGGTGCGCAGGGGCGGCAGGCCGGTTTCGGGATCGATGAGCGGATCGTTGTGGACCATGGCGGCACCGACCGGGCGGGTTTCTTCATCGGTCTTGGTTTCGGTGAGGTATTGGTTATGGTCGAAGATCATCTTGCTCAGGAAACCGTTGATTTGCATCACACCGGCGACCCCCTGTACCTGCACCTTTCCGCCTTCGGTTTTGATGTCTGCGCCAGCCTTAATCGATCCGGACTGGACGCCCTGTACGTACTGCCGGAAGGCGCGGTTGCTGTCCAGCGGGGAGGGGATCCATATCTGGTCACCATAAAGGTCGCGCATGACATTCATATAGGTGTTGTCGGCCAACGCGTTCTGGGTAATGAGATAGACGTCCTGACGCACCTTGGCGGAGTAGATCATGTAGGTGGGCACAAAGCGTCCCGGGTCGGTGCCGCCAAAGAAGATAGCGTTGGGGCCCATGGGCGGGGGATAGGCCTTGTTGGGGTAGGCGGCCCACAGCGTCTCAAACTCTTCCGGAGAATGCCACGCCTGCATGTCCTCCTTGATGCCGTCAACACCCTGCAGCTGCCAGTTGCCGAACTGCCATCCAAAGTCGTGGCCGTTCTGCTCGCATCCGCCGACGATCATTTTCTGCCGGTCGCTGGTATAGTTTTTAATGATCAGCGTGGCCGGCAGCAGAAGCACCAGTACGACTCCTACAGCTTTTGTGATCGGATTGTTTTTTGCCAGTGCCTCAAGGTAAGCCATCATCAGCAGCAGGCCGTAGCCGATCCAGATCACAAACAGGGCGTGCGACTGAATATACTGCGTTCGGCCGATAAACTGGCTCTGGATATCCATTTTCGGGTTGTGCAGCACGAGGAAGACAACGCTGACAAATACAAACCCGACGAAACTGGTCAGTAGCCAGGAATTGTTTTTCCATCCCAGCTTTCGGCTGAAGATGAACGGGACGATGGATAGAAGGACAATCGGGCCGAAGTATTGGGCGCGGAGGTCGATCGTAAAGGCCCATAGCTGCCGCAGGAAGCGCATGGTAAATACGGACGCCAAATGTACCCGTTCATATTGACCGCGGGTGAGGGCGTGCATGAAGCCCTGCCATGTGCGCGGATAGCCCCAGTTGATCGGCGGGTTCTGGTCGGATGCAATGGGCATGTAGAGATAGAAGGCCAGACCGAGAAACATCACCAGGATGGTGGGTCCCACCACCTTGCCGTTGGGAAGGAAGATCCAGGCGATGACCGGAATGACGAGCGCATAGAGGGTCCAGAATAAAAAGCCGATGTGGCCAGGGCCTTTGTACCAGCTCCAGTCGGACTCGCCCGCCATCTTCATGGCGACCATCATAATGATGAAGAAAATGCCGGTAATGACAAAGTCACGGAACAGCCTGAGGTCGCGGAACAAAATCGCAAAGGCGATGGCCGGGCCCATAAACATGAGGGTCTGGTGGTTGGTGATACCGAGCCCGAACGTGAAGGCGGAGATGATCAGCCACTTTGAGTCTTTCGGCTCCGACATCCAGCGGTACAGGAAGAGCAGCAGCAGCGATTGAAGGAGGATGTTCAGGGAGTATACCTCAGCAATAATGGCCTGTGACCACATGCCCTGACCGAAGGCCAGCAGAAGGCCGCCGGAGATGCCGGCGGCGGCGCAGAACAGGCTTTCGGTTTTCTCGCCCAGTGTATCGGAAATCTTTTTCAGGCTGCGCAGCAGATCTATGCCGGACCGGCTGATGAGCATGGCAAGAACGCCGCAGGCCGCCGCACCGGAAACCGCGGAGAAAAGGTTTACGGCCCAGGCCGGGTTGGGATGGCCGTGGAAGGTGACGGAGTGGAATACCCATTGGAAGAACCAGGTCAGCAGGGTCCATATCGGATAACCGGGTGGGTGCGGGACACCGAGGTAATCGGAAGCAACCACTAATTCGCCGGAATCCTCCAATCCTAATGTAGGCTGGAGGGTCAGGGTGTAGACGACCAATGAAACAAGAAAGGACACCGCGAAGGCGATCCAATCGGACTTGCGAAAGAACTTCTGTGAACTCAAAGCTGGAATCTCCTTAGTTGAGACAAACCATAAGAATAGTTTAATGAACCGTGGGGTCAAGTTTTCAAAGGGTTGAAGATAGATGGTTAACCGCAGAATACGCAGAAGATTTACAGTTTGCGGATTTCTGCGTCATTCTGCGGTTCATAATTCCTGTGCCACTGCTTTTCCGGGTGGAGCTTAACCCATCGATTCTGCGGCGGATCCAAACCTTATGTATGGTTCAGATTCGCTCATTTTTTTGTATAAACCAACACATAGGTGTTCTCCGCCAGGTGTTCTCCGGCGGCTTCAAACGGCAGCGGGTGGAACCCTTCCCTTTTCAGCTGAAATCCCGCCACGTTCCGGAGCTGATGCTCGCGGATATAGGCCGGATTGATAAAGGTGCGGTGTGTTTTGTCGCGGTCATAGCCTTTTTTGCCAGGCACCGTGATCACGATACGGGATACGCCCAGCTCGGCAGCGGATTGAAAAAGCTTCGGCATCAGGTCGGCGATATCGGGCAGATGCTCAAGGAGATGGCACATCGCCATGGAGGAAAAGCGATCGCCGCGTTCCCGGAGCGGCGTCAGCCGGAAATCATCGGCAAAGGCATCATACAAGATGGCATCGAGTTTCTGTTCGAGGCAATAGTCGACGGCATGCGGGTTGATGTCGAGACCTACCGATCCCTTCGGGAGCACTTCCAGCAGGTCGCCGGTACCGCACCCGACATCAATGGTTTTTCCCCGGGTGTTCCAGATCGCCGGGAAAAGCTCGATTTTGCGGAGGATTTTTTTTCGATACCAGGGCCGTGAGGTATAGCGCTTGATATACTCGGCATCATATTCGTCGGTCTCAGCTTCCATCGACGTCCTTTCGTAACGTTAGTGCAGATTAGAATGGCATCTGCATAGCCCATCTGCAACACTTTGACGCTTTAAATGGGGTACATTTTGCCGGACCATCGCATAGCTGTAGTCATTCTGAATTGGAACGGGAAAGCCTTTCTGGAAAGGTTTCTTGCTGCAGTCGTCCGGTTCAGCGACGGGCTTGCGCGTGTGGTGGTGGTAGATAACAATTCCTCCGACGATTCGGTTGCCTACCTGAAGGAGCATCATCCTGAGGTCGAGGTGATCTGCAATGAAGAAAACGGGGGCTTTGCCAAGGGCTACAATGATGGGCTCAGGCAGATTGAGGCCGACTATTACGTCCTGCTTAATTCCGATGTCGAGGTGTCGCAGGGATGGTTGGAGCCGATGCTGGAGCTCATGGATAATGATGCCTCCGTCGCGGCCTGTCAGCCCAAGATTCTGTGCTGGGATGCGAAGGATACGTTTGAGTATGCGGGTGCCGCGGGCGGTTTCATGGATGACTACGGCTATCCTTTCTGCCGCGGCCGCATTTTCGATGTTTTGGAGAAGGATGCGGGGCAGTATGACGATGCCTGCGAAATCTTCTGGGCGACGGGGGCCTGCCTGATGGTGCGCGCATCGCTCTATCACGAACACGGCGGGCTGGATGAAGATTTCTTTGCCCATATGGAGGAGATTGATTTCTGCTGGAGGCTGAAAAACGCCGGGCATAAATTGATGGTTTGCCCGGCTTCGACCGTTTATCACGTAGGCGGCGGTACGCTGCCGAAGAGTTCGCCGCATAAAACCTACCTGAATTTCAGGAACAATCTATATCTGCTCGTGAAGAACCTGCCTGCCGAACGGCTGTGGAAAGTACTTGTCATTCGCTGGTTCCTGGACCTGCTCGCGTCGTTCAGGTTCCTGGTTTCCGGCAAGCCGGGTGAAGCATATGCGGTGTGGAAAGCGCAGTGCCATTTTCTTGGCTCGCTTCTGCGTTTTATGAAAAAGAGGCGTGCATTGGTGCAGGCCCCTGTTTCCGGAATCTATCACGGATGTCTTGTGCTGGAACACTTTCTGGGCGGTATCAACGCATTCTCCAAGCTTAACTCCGAAAAGTGGAAATGACCGCCGATGCCGCCATTAACCAGACTCCATAACTATCTGTCGCAAAAAGAGAGTACTTTTGCGCAGTTCATCAAGTATGTTCTGTGCGGAGGCCTGTCGGTTGCGGTCGATATAACCATCTTCTATCTGCTGGCATGGCTGGTCCTTCCCTGCCTGAAATCTGGCGATCCGGTGGTGAAGATCCTCGAATTTCTCGGATTCACGGTCCGGCACGTCGAACCGGATGAGCTGATCCGAAACTTCT
>JAUVCG010000030.1 GCA_030595785.1 Kiritimatiellales bacterium
GAAAACCAGGCGGAATGGCCCCCGCAACGGAACCAGAAACCAGGATGCGGATTCCCTTCCGCCCATCTGTGCGGGTGCTTCGCCCTGGGCAACGGGGCGTTGCTCAGCTATGGGATAGGCGACAAGATGTTCTGCAACTACTACGACCAAGCCATGCTCAAAGCCCGCGCGGTTGATTCCGTGGTTACGCTGCCTTGTAGAAAGAGCAAGCCCATCAAGGCATGAAATGAAGGAGACCCCGCATCGGGGGAGAAAACATGCAAAAACGGCTTAAGTTAGTGCCATTCCATTCAGCCCCTACTCTACGACGGCCGAAAATTAAATTCAGTTTTCCCCTTCAACTGCGAGGCCTTGCCGGAAACAGGTGTTTTGGCAGTCATCCTCCTCGCTCAGGACTTGGATCGGATTTTAGAGCTGAAAGAATCATTGAAAGAACTCGGCGTTCAACGGGGCTGATTACCCGCGCATTCCGCGCAGGATATTCCCCGTTTTTTTTGCGCGGGGCGCGGGGAGATGTTCCCGTTTCGGGTAGCTTGACTTGGGATTGGGTTCGGGCATAATGCGGCGTTTAATTCAACGGATGAGCCGCTTACCTCGCTCACGCAGGATACGGTGGTTATCAGTTGATCGTTCTTGGTTATTCGTGCCTTGCCGGTAAATGGCATTTCCTGATAACCAGTAACGGATAACAATTAACTGGAACTGCAAAATGCATGTTCCTCAGGCTTCAATATGATTAAGGTTTCTGGGGTTACGAAGAAATTTCCGGCGCGTTTGGCGGTGGACAATGTTTCGTTCGAAGTCGAACGCGGTGAGATTGTCGGTTTTCTCGGGCCCAACGGGGCGGGAAAGACCACCACAATGCGTATGCTGACGGGTTATCTTCCGATGAATGCCGGGAAGATCGAAGTGGCCGGCTTTGATATTGCCAAGGATCCCCAGGAGGTGCGGCGGCGGATCGGCTACCTGCCCGAGAGCTGCCCGCTCTATCCGGAAATGCGCGTTGATGAATACCTGCGTTTCCGTGCTGAGCTCAAAGGGGTGAAGGCCCCGGCGCGCAAGGCCAAGATGAACGAAGTGAAAGAGCAGTGTGGGCTGACCGATGTCGGTAAGCGCATAATCGGACAGCTTTCCAAAGGCTACCGTCAGCGTGTGGGATTGGCCGACAGCCTGATCCACGATCCTGACCTGCTGATCCTCGACGAGCCGACGGTGGGGCTGGACCCATACCAGATCCGGCAGGTGCGCGAGTTGATCAAACAGCTGTCCGACCGGCACACGATCCTGCTGTCCACGCATATCCTGCCGGAGGTCGAGGCAATCTGCGAACGCATCATGATCATCAATGAAGGAAAGATTGTCGCTTCCGATACCGAGCAAAACCTTCACCGTAAGCTTCATGCCTGTTCAATTATCGAGATGGAGATTATGGCGGATAAGAATGAGGTCGTCTCCAGGATTGGCGGAATGGAAGGCATGGATATCCGCAATGCCAGCGAGTTGGATGCTGGCTGGGTCTGGCTGGAGATTGAGGCCGACTCCTCGGCCATGCGCGTTGAATTGTTCAACCTGGCCGTTACGGAAGGCTGGGCCTTGCGCGAGCTGACCGAGCAGGAACATTCGCTGGAAGACACCTTTGTCCAAATCACCCGTAACGCGGGAGGTGCACAATGAGAACATTCTTAAGCCTCTTCAAGAAAGAGGTTCGAACCTGTTTCCTTTCGCCGATCGCCTTTGTCGTCATGTTTTTCTTCTGGGTCTTGACGGGACTGAATTTTTGGTGGCTGCTGGTTCAGCTGGCGGATGGGGAGTCGCTGATGATGGCCACGCAGCAGATGTTTGGTGGATTGATCTGCTTCAGCCTGCTGGTCATCGTTCCACTGATCACGATGCGGCTGTTTGCGGAAGAGCGAAAACTTGGAACGCTGGAGTCGTTGCTGACGACGCCGCTCACGGCGGCCGAGCTGGTTGCGGCCAAGTTTGCCGGTTCGCTGGTGTTCTATGTGGTGCTATGGCTTCCTGTTGTGGCCTATACGATCATTCAGCAAAAGCTCAGCCCGGTGGAGGCGCTTCAGTTTCCCGATTTTGGTGCGCTGCGCGCGGGGTTCCTGGGTGTTGTGCTGGTCGGAGGGCTGTATATTGCGATCGGGCTGCTTATGTCGAGTCTGACGTCGAACCAGATTGTTGCGGCCATTTCCGGGTTTGCGTTGCTGTCCATCCTGTTTTTTTCGACTCTTTTCATGGCGTATACAGCGCCGAGCCCGGCCGTCCGACTCGTAGGGCAATACCTTTCGCCATACGCCCACTTGCTGGATTTTTCCCGCGGTATGGTGGATAGCCGCACCATTGTGCTCTACCTTTCCTATACGGCATGGTTCCTCTTTGCTGCGGTGAAGGTAGTCGAATCGAAACGAACCTGATCAATGTATAAGCCGATCTTCTTGTTGGGGAAAGCTACCAAATGAAACGAATCCTATCGAACCTGAATCTGGCCGTCGGGGTCTTACTTGCCTTTGTGCTGGTGCAGCTGGTCAACTTCATTGCGCTGAACAATGCACAGCGGTGGGACTGGAGTGGCCGGCAATACTATGCCCTTTCCGAAAAAACCGCCAACTTGCTTGCCGAGCTCGAGCAGCGCGTCGAAGTAACGGTGGTTTTCCAGGAGGAGCATACGCTCTATACTGATGTTGAAAACCTGCTGGAGGAATACCAATACCAATCGCGGAACATCCATGTGGAGTGGGTCGACCCCGCCCGGGATCTGGCGCACACGGAAAAACTGGCAGAAAAATACGGGCTGACCGAGGCTCAGGTAATCGTGTTCGACATCGATGGAAAGAGCAAAGTGGTGCGGGAAGCCGAGCTTGCCGACTACCAGAACATTAGAGGGCAAAGAATGCCGGTGATTTCCGCCTTCAAGGGGGAGCAGGCTTTTTCCAGCGCGATTCAGGGGTTAGTGCAGGGCGTAACGCCGGTGGTTTACTTCCTCGTCGGGCACGACGAACGGAAGGTGACTGACTTTGACCAGATTGCAGGCTATTCATCCATTGGAAGTGTGATCTTCAACGACAATCTTGAGATCAAGGAACTGATGTTGACGAAGGAAAAACAGATTCCCGAAGATGCCGCGGCCTTGATCATTGCGGGGCCTTCCAAGCCCATGAGCGCCACCGAGTTGGAAATGGTCGAGGACTACCTGAACCGCAGCGGGCGGGTGATGGTTCTGTTGGATGCACTAAAGGAAACGGGGCTGGAGCCCATGCTGCGCCGCTGGGGTGTGGCCCTGCGAAACGATTTTGTGCTCGATCCGGAAAATACGCTTAAAGGCAGCGATGTCTACATACGCGCTTACTATGAACATCCGATCACCCTGGGCATGGGCGGTGCCGGTGCGCGTTTCCACCTTCCGCGTTCGGTCGAGCCACTGCTGATGGACGATCAGAACGCCGAAGCCGGCGACCGTCCCACTGTGATGCCATTGGCCATGACTTCGGAAAAGAGCTGGTCGGAAACACAGGTGGATGAAACCGATGCCAAATACGATGAGAATACGGGCGACCTGCGAGGATCATTCTCGCTGGCCGTTGCCGTGGAACGCGGCGCAACCCAGAAGATGCTCGATGTGCAGATCAGGCCGTCGCGCATGGTGGTATTTGGCGATTCGGATTTTGTTTCGAACGGAGCCTTGGCCGGTGGCGACCAGGATCTTTTCATGAGCGCGCTCAACTGGCTGCTCGACCGGGAGGTGTTGATGGCCATTGCGCCGAAACCGATCGAAAAAATCAAGCTGAGCCTGACCCGCAAGCAGCTGAACAGATTGTTTTGGATCAACATCGCGGGCATTCCTTTTGTCGCCGGGGTGGCCGGTCTGTTAGTTTGGCTTCGGAGAAGGAAATAGATCATGAAAAAAGGCCGTTCCACATTGATTCTCCTCTCCGGCATTCTAGTGCTGGGCGCGTTCATTTGGATGCAGGAAGTATGGCGCGTCAAGGTTCCGTCGAAGGAACTTCGGCGGATCAGGCTGTTTGACCTGAATCCCGAGACACTCGTTTCGGTCCAGTTCCTGCAAACCAATCTTGTGGTGGACTGCGTGAAGGAAAACGGAGTCTGGATGACGGGCGGAACCGGGCGCGGACTGGGACGTGCCGATGTTGAGCTGGTGCATAAAATGGTGGCGGGCCTGAATTCGATGGGCAAGGGAACGACCATTACGGCCGAGCATCTGGAGATGCGCGGGCTGGATGCCGCGGAGTACGGATTCAGCGAGCCAACCGTTGAAATCATAGCGGTCGACAACAAGGGCCGGCACCACTGGCTGATCGGTCGCAAGACTCCATTAGGCGATATGATTTATGTCAAGCAGGGCGATAAAGACGAGATCTATACGGTTTTGGACATGTTGTTATCCATTGTTCCGTCGCAACCCGATACGTTGCGTGACCGTACGCTGTTTTCCGGAAATCCCGCCGGGGTGCGACGCGTTGAAATCCGGGGTCCCGGTGGTTTTATCCAGATCCTGAAAGACTCCAGATCGGAGTGGCAAATCCAGCAGCCTCTTGCCGTGGATGCCGACCCCAAGACCGTGGAAGATTTGCTGGAGAAGTTGTACCGATTGCGTATCGAGAATTTTGAGGTTGAAAATGTTTCCGATTTTTCTGCGTATGGTTTGCAGGGGGAAACCCGGCAAATCTCTCTGGGAGGAACCGATGGCACCTCGCGTATGCTGGTGATCGGCGACGAAGTTGCGGATAAACCAGGGTTTGTCTATGCCCGGCGGGCGGACGACACCGCCGTATTTTCGCTCAAGGCCGAAGTCCTCGATCTGTTGGATATCAAGATCGATAACTTCCGCGATGCCCGCGTGCTATCGTTACCGGTAAAGGATATTTCCTACGTGTCGGTGATGCGCGGCGCCGAGCAGCTTGAACTTGTTTCCACCGAATCCGGCCAGTGGACGGTTTCCAAGCCGGTTATGTGGGATGCGGATAGCCGGGCCGTCGACGAACTGCTCAGATTATGGGATGCTGCCGTCATTACGGAATTCAGCGACACCAACGCGCCCGCAGCGGCGGCGGAATGGGTGTTGGTGTTTGGATCGGTCGAACGGGGCCAAACAAACCGTATCGAGATTCTTCCAACTTTTGGAGAAAGAGATGGGCTTCGCATCATGCGCGAGGGGGATCCTGCGATCTGCCAGATTAATCTGCCACTGGTTCCGGAAACGATCCTGGATCCGCTCGAATTTAAGGATCGGCGACTCTGGCAGCTCCGGAAGGAGGATATCCAGAAAATATCCGTGGAGAAGACCGATCAAGCCCGACAGGTCGTCGAACGACAGGCAGATGGCAACTTTGCTCCAGGAGAAACCAATGCCATGGTACAGGTTGACGCCGGGGCGTTGGAACGGTTGTTGAATGAGCTGGCCACGATGTCAACCTCGAGTTATGTGGCTTATAATCCCCGCGACCTATCGATTTATGGTTTAACAGACCCGTCTGTGGTGTTGCACATGGGCTTGGCCGGAACCAATCAGTTGGGTCGTGTTTTACTGGTAGGGGAGGAGGCCGCGCAAGGTTTCTACGCCATGGTGAAAGGGCAGGATGTGGTCTTTATCCTCGACAAACCTCTCGTTGAGATCCTCACCGCGGATTTGGTGGCGGAGCGGGAGAAGTCTGTTCTGAATGCTGAATAAATGAAACCTTCGTATTTCAGTCGACGCTTGGCGAAAGGCGTGTACCGAACTACGCGGATCTTTGTTTGGTTCCTGTCGCTTTCTACCATCCTGGTAGTCGTTGCATTCATTTTTTTGCGAACCTACGGTGTTCCCGGACCGCTGTTGCGGGAGGTCATGCGGCGCGTGAATGCAGCAGGAATTCCCGTTGAGGTGGAGGGCATCACCCTGACGTTGCACGGTTGGCGCGCGGACCATGTTCGCTACTACAGCGAAAATCCCGACGATCTGGAACCGCTGTTCCTGGCCCGGCAGGTTTTCTTTTCCATGAGGAACAGCAGGCTGAGATATACGGAGGGATCCGATGCCTTGAATCTGGATGTCAACGCGGTTGGAGTCCGTGTCAATCCCGCGGTGGAGTGGGGTCTGGCAATTCCGCAGAGCAGTCCTTCCCGCCATGTGGAGCAGATCGAAGTATCGCTTCGGTTTCTGCCCGACCGCATTCTGGTTTCCCAAGGAAAAATAGATTGGCTGGGGTCGCGCTTTAATGTGAACGGTACGGTTCTCAAGGGGGAAGCTTCGCGGCCTGCCCGTAAACAGAAGACCCTTTTCCCGTCACCCATAACCGAGCAACGGTTTCAGGCATTTGAAGACCACCTGAAAACGCTTTCGTTGCCGAACGGGGTAACGGTGGATATCGATTTTTCCATTGATACGACCGAGTATTCCGCGAGCCGGGTGGATCTTGCTGTTAATGCGGAGGAGGTGGAGTTTCGCGAGGTTGGTTTTTCCAAGGTCGAAATCGCGGGTTCCTATGCCTACCCCATGATTCAGGTCGAACGCGCCGGGCTGTTCAGGGGCAAGCAGTCGTTTCAGCTAAGCGGTGAATACAACCTGGATTCCAAGCAGGCGGAGGGATCGCTGTACAACTCGATTACCTCGGACCAGCCGTTGCTTCTTCTCCCGGATTGGATACGTGATCTGTTCGCCAGGGCCGAGTTGCGGATCGACCATCTCCCCCGGCTGGAAGTCGACTTTGGTCCAGCTGTGGTGAAGGAATTGCTCAATCATCTGTCCGGGGCATTCTCCATCCGCGGTGCGGGTTACCAAGGCTTTGAGATCGAGGCTTTGCGCGGGCGGATCAAGCGGGAAAATAACCGGCTCGAAATCACGAATCTTCAAGGTTCAGTGCTCGGACAGGAAGAACGCGCGAAGGAAACAGGTAGTGCCATGCATGGCGGTTCTGCTGCTGGATCGGCCTTTTGGGATGAAAATACGCGTGAATTCGGGGTGGAGGCCGATATCAACTTTGATCCCACTCTTTTGATACAGGCGCTGTCGCCCGTGGAAATCGCCACCAATATCATTCATCGTTTCAAATTTACGGACCGCCCTCCCCAAGGGCATGTGGCGTTGGGGTCGAACGTGGACGATTGGAGCACGTTCTATATCGATATCCAGGCCCTGGCGAACGATGTTGTTTTCCAGGGGGTGGAGTTTAATTCGGTCAACGTGACCGAGACCTATAAGCACGGGAAGCTGAATCTCGATCCTGTCGCCGCCACGCAGGGTGCCGATTTTATTAAAGGTTCAGCGCGGCTTGATTTTCGTGCATCGACCGTCACCTTCGATGCCCTCGGCAGCGTGAATCCTGCCGATATGGAAGATCTGATTTACCCTCGCATCAATCTTTTCGGCAACCACATCAACGCAGGGGGTGATATCAACTTTGAGGCTCGCGGTGTATTTGACTGGGGCAGCATGCAGCAGACGGATTTTTCGGCGACGGTTGAAGCGGAACGGCTTGAGATTCCCGTTGCGGAACTGGATCGTTTTACGGCCGAGGTCGTAGGCGATGGGCCGACCATTGCGGTGAAAAATGCAACGTTCGGTCTCTATGGAGGCGAAGGCGAGGGCGAGTTTTCCATGATGTGGAATCCCACTATGAAAAACCTGCCCTATGAGACCGACCTGACTTTTTCCGGAGTCGATTTCTATAAGTGTCTTGTATTCATCTGCGGTGACAGGCTGATCACAATCTCCGGACAAATGGAAGGGAATGCCCATATCGAGGCCGATTTATCGACCAACTTTTTTTCCTCGGCCAACGGCGGCGGTTTTGTGCGCGTCGAGAAAGGCCAATTGGCCGATCTGCCCCTGTTTGAAGGGTTTTCCCGTTTGATGCGCAAGGTACTTCCCTCCTTTACGGTCTTTTCCATCACCAGCCTTAGAGGCCATTTTTCCCTCGAGGACGGAGTCGTCTCGTCGGAAGATGCCTATTTTGAAGGCGATATCCTCAGCGCGAAAGCGAGGGGGCGTTATGTTTATGAAAGCGGGTTCGACGCCTATATCCAGGCGCAGGTGTTGAGTGAAGGACGTATTTCAAAGGTGGTGCGCGTCATCACCAACCCCCTGATGAAGCTTCTTGAGATGAAGCTGGAGGGGACATTAGCGAACCCCTCCTGGAAGCTGGAAAAGTTTTAACTCAACCCGGCGGAGCCGGAACCAAATTTGAACAGAAGGACGCAAAGAGCGCGAAGCATAATATTTTCAGAACACCGGACCCGCACCTCGGAAACCCCCTCTACCACGGGGTATTGCGGAATGGGTCGATACGCTCAATAACGATATCAAAATCTTCGGCGTCCATGAGGGAGTCAAATAATGACCAACGGATTAATGTAAATCGGATCATGGAACATCTGCATCCGATTTACATTAATCCGTTGGTTCTCAATTCCCCGTTTTAGATTTGATTGTGGATTTGCTGCATTATATCCAATGGCATGCTGGACACGGATCCTTCGGGTTATTGGAAGGCGGTCGGTAAATGAGTATCAGATTAAAAGAAGCCGAGGTCAGGTGGTCTGATTTTGGTCCTAACTGCTATTAAATTCCTCGCAGAGGCGCAGAATGCACAGAGCTTTTGCCGGTCTGAATCTTTGCGTTCTCAGCGCCTCTGCGAGGGATCATTTTATACCGCGACCTTTCTTAATCTGACCTAGTTGACCCCTTCATCGCCGGGCTTGATCGGCGTGCGCTCGAGGTGCCAGATTTCGTCGCAGTAATCCTGGATGGAACGGTCGGACGAAAACCAGCCCATACGGGCGACATTGAGGATCGCTTTTTCCGCCCAGGCCGCTTCGTCGGCGTAGAGTTCAGCAACCTTCTGCTGGCATTCGACATATTGTTCGAAGTCGGCCAGGTAGAAATAGTAATCACCATGCTCAGCGAGGTCGTTATAAAGCTCCTTGAACAGGTCGGGATGGGAAGGTTCGAAGGTGTTGTCGCGAATGGCTTCGAGCACCTTTCGCAGGTCCTTGGATTTGTCTACCAGTGACTGGGGATTGTAGCCCTTGCGGCGGAGTTCGGCGAGCTCCTCGGTGCGTTTCCCGAAGATGAATATATTATCTTCGCCGACATGCTGCGCAATCTCAATGTTGGCACCGTCCCAGGTCCCTACGGTGAGCGCGCCGTTAAGCGAGAGCTTCATGTTTCCGGTGCCGGAGGCTTCGAGGCCGGCGGTGGAGATCTGTTCGGAGACGTCGGCGGCCGGGATGATCTTTTCGGCCAGCGAAACGTTGTAGTCCGGCAGGAAGACGACCTTGATGCGGCCGGCAACGTCAACATCGTGGTTAATAACCTCGGTAAGGGTATTAATGAGTTTGATCACAGCTTTCGCTACAAGGTAAGCCGGCGCGGCTTTCGCAGCGAAGATGAAGGTGCGCGGTTGCACCTTGATCTTCGGGTTTTCCTTGATCTTCTGGTAGAGATGGATGATATGCATCGCATTGAGCAATTGGCGCTTGTACATGTGCAGCCGCTTGATTTGGACATCAAAGATCGAATCGGGACTGACGTGTTCGCCGGTGTTCTTTTCGATAATATCGCAAAGGGCCAGCTTATTGGCCTTCTTGATCTCCATGAAACGCGCCTGAACCTTTTTGTCCGTAGCGAATTTTCCAAATCCTTCCAGCAGGCTCAGATCCTTCTTCCATTCCTCGCCGATCATTTCGGTGATGAGGGCGGATAGCTCCGGGTTGGCCTTGAGCAACCAGCGGCGATGCGTGATGCCGTTCGTGACGTTGCAAAACTTGCCGGGGTAGATTTTGTTGAATTCCGGCATCGTGTTCTTTCGCAGCAGTTCGGAGTGCAGGACGGACACGCCGTTGACCTTGCCGCTGGCTACGACACAGAGATTTGCCATGCGGATCTGCTGGTGGGAGCCTTCCTCGATAAGGGAAACCTTCCGCATGAGCTCACCGTCGCCAGGAAATTCGAGTTCCACTTTTTGAAGAAACCGGTGGTTGATCTCAAAGATGATTTGGGTATGGCGCGGCAGTACGCGCTGCATCAGATCGACCGTCCATGTTTCAAGCGCTTCGGCGAGCAGGGTGTGGTTGGTATAGCAGAAGGTGTTGACGGTGATGTCCCACGCCTTGTCCCACGGGATTTTCTCTTCATCGTGCAGAACGCGCATGAGCTCAACGACCGCCAGTGTCGGATGGGTATCGTTGAGCTGGATGGCATTCTTTTCGGCGAACCGGTCAAACGTGGAGTGGGTTTTCCGATAGCGGCGGATAATGTCACGTACGGAACAGGAGGCCAGGAAATATTCCTGGATCAGGCGCAGCTCCTTGCCGGCATAGGTGTAGTCGGATGGGTACAGCACCTTGGTGACGTTTTCCGCCCAGTTTTTTTCTTCGACGGCGCGGACATAGTCTCCCTGGTTAAAGACATCAAGTCGGAAACCTTCGGCCGGTTGCGATTTCCAGAGGCGCAGCATGTTCACCGTGTTAACCTCGTATCCGATGATAGGAACATCGTAGGGGACGGCTTCGAACATTTCCCAGCCTTCCCACACATCTTCCGCGCCGTGACCGGGAATGAAGTTTTTCTTCACGTGGCCATAGACGAGGACGGGCAGGGTGTATTCCGGTCGGATGAGTTCCCATGGATAACCCAGTGCCAGCCATTCGTCGGGGCGTTCGCGTTGCCATCCGTTCTCAAACTCCTGGCGGAAGATGCCGTGCTCATAGCGGATACCGTATCCATAGGCCGGAAGTTCCTTGGTGGCGAGTGAGTCCAGATAGCAGGCGGCCAGGCGGCCAAGGCCGCCGTTGCCAAGACCGGCCTCGACATCGAGATCGAGAATCTCTTCGCTCGTGATATCGAGTTTTTTTAACGCTTCGCAGGCAATATCGACAATGCCCAGTGCGAGGACATTGTTTTCGCACATCTTGCCGATGAGATATTCCAGCGAAAGATAGTTTACACGACGGACGTCCTCGTCGAGGTACTGGCGCTGGGTGGCGATGAAGCCGTCCACGGCCATGTCGCGTACGGCATGCGAGAAACACATCATTTTATCGAAGGTCGTCGCCGCACGCAGATCCTTGCCCCGGCTGTATTTGAGATGGAAGAGCGCACGGTTGGCCAGCGACTCCGCGGTAATATTTTCTTTGAAAGATTTCATTCTTAAAATCCTAAATGGGTTTGTGTATCCTAAAAGGCCTCTTACTTAGCTTAGAGGCTACAGCGATGCAAGCCCTGTTGCCGTTTAACAGTGGAGTCGCGTTCCACGGAAAACCAAAGATTTTTATCGACCCGTCCTGTAGATCTATATATTTAGACGTTTAGCTAAATAAGAAATCAAAGGAGCCATGATTCAAAACCTTGAAATATTAAAGGCCTTGTCGGATATGAACCGGCTGCGCATCGTAACGGCATTGGGACACTACGAGGAGTTATGCGCCTGCCAAATTACCGAATTGCTGCAGGTGACCGGCGCGACCGTTTCCCGCCACCTGGGCATACTGCAGCATGCCGGGGTGCTGAAAAGCCGCAAAGAGGGGCGCTGGATCTATTATCGCCTCGCTCCGCCGGCTGACGCGGATGCGCTGTTTCAGTGGTTGCAAGAATCCATCGGAGCATCGGACGAATTGAAAGCCGACCGCAAGGCCCTGGAAAAAATCGCGGGAATTGGGCGTGAAGATCTTTGCCGCATGCAACGCGGCGAAGACTGCTGCCCGAAATAGGATTTAATAATGAGTGACCATAAAGAGATTGGAATCAGTTTTTTTGAAAAATACCTAACGCTGTGGGTTGCCCTGTGCATGGTGGCAGGCGTCTTGATCGGGCGGTTTCTTCCGGCCATCCCTGTTTTTCTGGGCAAGCTGGAATACGCCAACGTATCGATTCCCGTGGCGGTGCTCATTTGGCTGATGATCTACCCCATGATGATGAAGGTCGATTTCAAGAGCGTGAAGCATGTCGGCGAAAATCCACAGGGGCTTTTCGTTACCTGGATCACGAACTGGCTGATCAAGCCCTTCACCATGTTCGGAATCGCCTGGCTCTTTTTCTATGTCATTTTCAAAAACCTCATTCCTGCTGATCTGGCGAAGGATTATCTTGCGGGTGCCGTGCTGCTTGGCGCAGCGCCGTGCACAGCGATGGTATTCGTTTGGAGCCACCTCACCAAAGGCAGCCCAGCCTACACCGTGGTGCAGGTCGCTACCAACGACTTGATCATACTTGTGGCGTTCGTTCCCATTGTGAAATTACTGCTCGGAGTCAGCGATGTATTTGTGCCGTGGGATACGCTGTTCCTCTCTGTGGTCCTCTTCGTGGTTGTCCCGCTCACGGCCGGAACACTGACCCGCGGGCATATGCTGAAGGCCAAGGGGCAGGACTACTTTGAAAACACCTTTCTTCCCAGATTCGGGAACACCACGATCATTGGACTTTTGCTGACGTTGGTCATTATCTTTTCATTCCAGGGCAACGTGATCCTGGAAAATCCGCTCCACATCGGCCTGATCGCCGTTCCGCTCGTGATCCAGACCGTGCTGATTTTCTTTATGGCCTATTTGGCGGCCAAGGCACTCAAGTTGCCGCACAATGTGGCGGCTCCGGCCGGCATGATTGGCGCCTCGAACTTTTTCGAATTGGCGGTGGCCGTCGCGATCGCGCTCTTTGGAACCAGCTCGCCCGTCGCGCTCGCCACCATTGTTGGTGTGCTGGTAGAAGTGCCGGTCATGCTCGCGCTCGTTGGCTTCGCGAACCGCACCACCCACTGGTTTAAGGAAAACAAAAGATAATACCTCGCAAAGACGCAGAGGTCGCAAAGCAATACCTCCGCGCGCTCTGCGCCTCTGCGAGGAAAAATTTAACTGGAAAGGAAAAAGAAATGTCTGAAAAAATCAGTCTGCTGTATCTCTGTACCGGAAACTCCTGCCGCAGCCAAATGGCCGAGGGCTGGACCCGCGCGCTCAAGGGCGATGAAATTGAAGTCTGTTCCGCAGGCATCGAAACCCACGGCCTGAATCCGAATGCGGTTAAGGTCATGGCCGAAGCGGGCGTCGATATCACCGGGCAGAAATCGAAGCACATTGATGAATTCAAGGAGTCGAAGATCGACTATGTCATCACTGTCTGCAATCACGCTCACGAAACCTGCCCGTGGTTCCCGGCCGACTGCAAGGTGGTCCATGTCGGGTTCCAGGACCCGCCGAAGATGGCGAAGGAGCTGGCGAAGAAGGGCGGTTCTGAAGAAGAGCAGCTCGACGCCTACCGCGCCGTCCGCGATGAAATCAGGGACTTTGTCGAAACTTTGCCGGGCGCATTGAAGTAAAGCCAGCGCTACGAGCTGGCTTCTCATCCGCACCGTCCATCCGCAAAGCCGCCTCGTAGCGGCGGCTTTACCTCGGATCTACAACCCGCCCAATGAAAAGGATTGCACCGGTGCTGGTTTCGCGGATGAGGAAGAGGAACGGGCGGTTGGCGATAAATTGCGGTGGCATGCTGGAGGTACGTATGACAACCGCGGTCGCGGCGGCGGCTTCGGTGCCTTCCTCGTTTACCTCAATGAATGCCTTGTGAGCTACGGCTCCAATATACAGCTCTCTGCTGTCGTCCATGCCGGAGAAATCGGCTTGGTTGGAAAAGGCCAGCGGCATGCCCATGGCGGAAAGGGTGTCGGTCAGCTCGAAAGACGATTCGATTTTGAATTTCGGAAGTTGGACCATCACTTCCTGCTCTCTGAAGTGAAATGCTGACAGCGTTTCCGGTAAAATAGACGTTCCTGGTTCCGTTGGGAGCAGGACGATCATGGAAAGGTCATCACCTTTGTAGGGAAGTTCCAGCGCCTGAAAATTTTCCGTGTGCGCCAATTTGAAGTCACCCGTCTGCGACATCATCGGGACGTCGACTATTTTGCCGTCATTGAGCTTGAAAGGGGCGGGGCGGGTTCTTTCGGGGTTAAACTGTCTGGCCCAGTTTCCTTTGAAGTAGATGGCGTTGGCGAGTACGAGGCGGGTCATGGTATCCAGCACACCTTCCGGAATGAGATCCGTGATGCGGTCATTGGTCTGCTCCTCAACCCATCCGTTGATCTTTTGGCGGGCACCTTCGGTGTCGGTCTTAAAATCAACGGGCACAATTTCAGAACCATAGAATTCTTTGGTTAGAGCAAGATAACCGGGCAGAAAGGTATAATTGATTTGCGGCCAGAGGGAGTTGGAAACGTTGAGTTGAACATGGCCCTTTTTCTGAATACCATTCAGTTTTTTCCGAAGATACGAAAATGCAGGGTGGGTGGCTTCAACTCCAAAGTGGAACGTAGTGTTTATCTGTTCGGCGGTTTCTCCACGTGCTCCACCGTAGACCATAGCCAGAGCGGAGGAGATGCTGTAGGGCGAAACGAACAGGTTTCCTTTTTCTTCGGCTGAAATCTTATTATACAGATCGAAGGTCAGGTGGTTGACAGAGCTGGCGGGATCAAATGCCGCTGCGGCAGGGTTGGATTTTTTCCATTCGAGATCTTTTATCAGCAGGTCGGTTTTGCTTCCCTTGACCATATTCTTGATTTCCAGATCTGAAGCGACCCACATGCCGTCCATCTTTTTGAGGGATTTGATCTTCTGGCGGCGAATGACTTTCCTTTCTTTATCCAGGGTTTGCGATTCCATCAGCAAGCCCATTTTTTTCTCGATCCAAAGCCGCATGGTGTTTTCCGAGTTCGGCACGGGTACTTCGACAATATAGCACGCACGGTCAAGCTTTTTACCTTCGTCGACCAGTTTGGAGTTGGGCCACCAAAGGACGGAAAAACTGAGGTCGGCCCAGTTGACGCCGGAACCCATGATGTCGTCAGTCGGCTTGTTCTTGGGATTGGAAAACTGATAGGCGGGAACATCGTTGTTCCAGGTAATGGTCAGCGTTTCCGACCCGATCTTATATGTTGCAACCGGTGTCGCCGCGCCCCAGTCCAGTTCCATCTCGACGGGCAGGTTCTCTTTGGTGAATCCGTTGGGAGCTTTGATTCTCAGCGAGCCGGTTAGCTTGATCGGATCATCAGGCAACTTGGTGCGCACAAACGACAGAATATGGCCGGCCGGCAACGGCTCTGAAAAGCCGCGAAAAGCACAAAGAGCTACAAAAATAAATAACAGCAGTTTTTTCAAGGCATCCTCCTGAAACAGAATAATTAGAACAGAATGATTACATTGCTGACGGGAATTATTCTGTTCTAATTATTCTGTTAAGTCCTAGTCCTGTTCAGAAAGTTTCAGCGCATAGCGCAGGGCCTGGTCGATGGTTTTGACCGTTTTGAAGGTCAGCTTCTTTTTTACATCGGCCGGGATTTCGTCGAGATCGATCTTGTTCTTCTCGGGGAGCATGATGTGTTTGATGCCCGCGCGCGCGGCGGCAAGCACCTTTTCCTTTACACCGCCGACGGGTATGACGCGGCCGCGCAGGGTGATCTCGCCGGTCATGGCGAGGTCGGGGCGCACGGGCCTGTCCTGCAGCATCGAAAGCATTGCCAGCGCAATGGCGACACCGGCCGACGGCCCGTCCTTGGGGGTTGCTCCGGCCGGCACGTGGATATGGATGTCGCTTTTGGAGAACAGTTCTTCATCGAGATCGAAGGCGGCGACGTTGGCGCGGAGGTAGCTGAGCGCTGCGCGGGCGGATTCCTTCATCACATCGCCAAGCGAGCCGGTCAGGATGAGCTGCCCTTTTCCGGCCATGCGGGTGGCTTCGATGAACAGGATATCACCGCCGTAAGGCGTCCATGCCAAACCGGTCACTACGCCGGGCACTGCCTTATGCTCGGCAACATCTTTCTCGATCTTGACGGGGCCAAGGAAGCCCTTGAGCTTGCGCAGGGTGACTTCGATAGGGCGGGTCTTGCCTTCGGCGAAGCCGCGCGCCACCTTGCGGCAGACGTTGGCGATCTGCCGCTCAAGGTTGCGGACGCCGGCTTCGGCGGTGTAGCCGGCAATAATGCCTTCGAGTGCCTCGGCCGTAAACTTGATCTGTGTACGCTTGAGCCCGTTCGCCTTGATGGCCTTAGGCACGAGGTAGCGCCGCGAAATATGCACCTTTTCCTGCAGCGTGTAGCCGGAAATGCGGATCACCTCCATGCGGTCGCGCAATGGGCCGGGAATAGTGTCGAGCATGTTGGCGGTGGTGATGAACAGCACCTTCGAGAGGTCGAACTGCACATCGAGGTAGTGGTCGTTGAAAGTCGAATTCTGCTCGGGATCGAGCACTTCGAGCAGGGCGGAGGCGGGGTCACCGCGAAAGTCGGCACCAACCTTGTCGATCTCATCCAGCATGAATACGGGATTGTTCGCCCCGCAGCGGCGGATGCTCTCGACAATGCGGCCGGGCATGGCACCGATATAGGTGCGGCGGTGACCGCGGATTTCGGCCTCATCATGCATGCCCCCGAGCGACATCCGGACAAACTTGCGACCGAGCGCACGTGCAACGGATTGACCGAGTGAGGTTTTTCCAACTCCCGGAGGACCGGCAAGACAGAGGATCGGCCCCTTCATATCCTTCTTAAGCTTGAGCACAGAGAGGTATTCGAGGATGCGCTCCTTCACTTTATCGAGACCGTAGTGGTCCTTGTTGAGAATTTTCTCGGCGGCGAGGATATCGAGCTGGTCTTCGGTGCTGTTAGTCCACGGCAGCTCGGAGAGGACGTCGAGATAGGTGCGGATGACGCCATGTTCGGGCGAGGCTGGAGGCACGACCTTGAGCCGCTGGAGTTCCTTGTCGGCGGCTTCACGCGCCTCCTGCGGCAGTTGGGCCTCTTCGAGCTTCTTTTCCAGCTCCAGGATTTCGATGATCTGCGGATCGTCCTCACCCAGCTCTTTCTGGATGGTGTTGAGCTGCTCGCGCAGGAAGATTTCGCGTTGAGTCTTGCCAAAGGTCTCGTTGACTTTGCTCTGGATCTTGTTGCCGAGCTTCAGGATTTGGAATTCGCGGTTAAGAAATTTCACCAGCTTCTTGAGGCGGCGACCGGGTTGGTTGTCGGCCAGCAGGTTCTGGCGCACCTCGACGGAGATGGGCAGGTTGGTGGCAATCAGGTCGGAAAGTTGTTCCGGTGCACCCATGTTGAAGATGGCTACGGCCAGCTCGTCCGGTAGATTGGGCGACATGGTGACGAGCCGTTGGAATTTTTCAGAGGCATTGCGGACCAGCGCCTCCGTCTCGAGCGTGTTGTCAGAGCGGTCTTCGACCATGCGGTAACGGGCGGTCGGATAGTCCTCCTCGAAGTTTAGATCCTGCAGCTTGCAGCGCGACATGCCTTCAACCAGAATATGCGTCGAGCCATCCGGAAAATTCAATGTTTTGATCAGGCGGGCGACGCAGCCGACGCGGTGGATGTCGTCCTTGGTCAGGTGGGCTTCGTCGATCTCCTCCTTGCGCTGGAGGGCGGTGATGAAATGCGGCGTGCGTTCCGACAGCTTCCCGACCAGCCTCTTCGATTCGTCCGTGGTGATGACCAGGGGGGCAACCATCTGCGGGAACAGCACAAAGTTCTTCAGTGGCATCACCGGCAGGGTATCCGGCACCTCCTGATCCTGCATGATTTCAATTTCGAGTGTGTCTTTGTCTTCCTGTGCGCTCATAGATTAGTCGTTTGTTGATTGTTGTCAGTTGCCGAGAGAGTAGGGGAGTCGCGTTCCAATGTCTGGAAAAATGACGGTCAAATTCTAACGGCGACGCGGAGGGGTCAGTCCGGGAATTTAGGAATATTGAATCTTCGTCCTAAGTTTCGCATAACGTTCTTCTTGCTCAACCGCCCGCACAAGCTTGGTAATGCGCGACTCGTCTCCCATAATCAGCCGTTGCGCAACCCATGCGC
>JAUVCG010000098.1 GCA_030595785.1 Kiritimatiellales bacterium
GAGCTGGCGGACGGCATTGCGGATGACGAAGAGCTGCTCATGGATGGCGAGCAGGGGATCATCTATCTTCAGCCGGGCGAGGAGATCTATTCGAAGTATCGCGCACTGGACGCCGTGTGGAAGGAGTTGCACAACGCCTCCAACGTCAAGTCGAAGACCCGGACGAAATGCGGGGGGCGCGTATATATCCACGCCAATATCAACCTGTTGAGTGATTTAAAACCGGCCAAAAAGTTCAAGGCCGAGGGCGTCGGTCTTTATCGCTCCGAATTCCCGTTCATCGTGCGCAATGACTTTCCGACCGAGGAAGAGCAGTTCGTCATCTACAGGAAACTCGTCGACCAGATGAAGGGGAAATCCGTTACCTTCCGCACCTTGGATATCGGCGGCGACAAGATGCTTTCGTACTATTCCAACGTGAACGAGGCCAACCCGTTTCTTGGGATGCGCGCCATCCGTTTCTCGCTGCAGAACAAGGATATCTTCTGCCAGCAGCTGCGCGCATTCCTGCGTGCGGGAGCCGGGGGTAATACGCGCATCATGTTCCCGTTGGTTTCCTCGGTGGACGATTTTGTGGAGGCGCGCGATATTGTGCTTGAGTGCATGGATGAGCTGGAGGCGGCCAAACTGCCGTTCAACCGCAATACCGAGCTTGGGGTCATGATGGAACTGCCTTCGGCGGTCGAGGTGGCGGACGAACTGGCACAGGAAGCGGACTTTCTATCGATCGGATCCAACGATCTGATCCAGTATATGCTGGCGGTTGACCGGACCAATGAGCAGGTTTCCAACCTCTACCTTGCGCACCATCCCGCAATCCTTCGCTCGATCAACCGCATTGTTTCGGCGGCGAACACACACGGTAAGGATGTCTCGATCTGCGGTGATCTTTCCGCCGATCAGCGCATGCTTCCTTTCCTGCTGGGGATCGGATTGAAAAAGTTCAGCATCGACATCGTCAATGCACCCACCGTGCAGAAGCTGATCAATTCGATCACGCTGGTAGAGGCGAGCGAGATTGCGGAACAAATGCTCGAGATGGGCCGTATCAGCGAAATCGATGCCTTCCTGACCGACTGCAACCTCGTTCCTTCCGCCGAAGTCTAAAAACAAGCCCCTTCATAGAATACCTTCTTTAAAAACTTCCGGGCATCTATTCGGAATAAATGGAAATCGCCCTTTTTCATGAATACAAATATGTAGTAATTGTTTAATATACAACATAACCGTATTATTATTGTGTTTATGCCGCAATTCATAATATTTGTAATAAGCTTATATGCAAATAGTTATATAAATATCATCCCGCTGGCACACCTTTTGCAATTAACTCCCCATTCGATCAAGCAGAATCGGAACAACGAACTGTGTAACTATATGGAGGATGTAAATGTATAAACTTATGAAAGCTGCGATGCTTATACTCGCACTCTGTGCCTTCGCACTGCCGATGGCCACCATGGCGGAAGAAGCCGCGGCGGCGGAAACGACGGTGGAGGATGTCATGTTCACCGTTAACAACACGTGGATGATGGTTTCCACCTTCCTTGTGTTCATCATGCACCTGGGCTTTGCCACGGTTGAAACCGGTCTGACCCGTGCGAAGAATACCGTTAACATCCTGTTTAAGAACACCGCCATTGTGGCGATCGGTCTACTGACCTATACATTGATTGGCTTCAACCTGATGTATCCGGGTGAAATGGGCGTAGACTGGAACGGCTTCATCGGTTTTGCCGGATTTGGAGTCAGTTGTCCTGAGGGCGGGCTGACCAGCGCATACAATCCTGGATACACCTACTGGACCGACTTCCTGTTCCAGGGTATGTTTGCTGCGACAGCTGCGACCATTGTTTCCGGTGCGGTTGCTGAACGTGTAAAGCTCGGGCCGTTCCTGGTTTTCTGCACACTCTATGTGGCCTTGGTCTATCCGTTCGTGGGTTCCTGGGTATGGGGCGCCGGTTGGTTGGCTGAAAAGAATTTCCACGATTTCGCCGGTTCCACGCTGGTTCACTCCGTGGGTGGATGGGGTGCCCTTGCCGGTATCATCGTCATTGGACCGCGCCTTGGAAAATATGTCGGCGGGCAGGTCAAGGGTATCATGGGCCACAATATGCCCTTGCTGACCATCGGTGTCTTTCTGCTGTGGCTCGGTTGGTTCGGATTCAACGGAGGATCTGTGCTATCTGCTGATCCGGGTGCCGTATCCTATGTCCTCGTGACGACCTCGCTTGCCGCTGCAGCCGGGATCATGGGTGCCATGACCGCTTCCTGGACCATCCAGAAGAAACCCGACCTTACCATGGTACTCAACGGCTGTCTGGCCGGCCTGGTCGGCATCACCGCCGGTGCGGACGTGGTATCTGTTAAGGTAGCGGTCCTTATCGGCCTGATCTGTGGTGCGGTTGCGGTTGTTTCCGTCATGGCCTTCGACCGTGCGAAACTCGATGATCCGGTGGGTGCTACGACCGTCCACCTGGTCTGCGGTATCCTCGGAACACTGTTTGTGGGCATCTTCTGCCCGGAGTTCTCGCTCGGTGTTCAGGCACTTGGTGTTCTGGCCTACGGCGCTGTGTGTTTCCCGGCCGCTCTGATCATCTTCTTAGTACTGAAGCTGACGGTTGGCATCCGTGTGAGTAAGGAAGAAGAACTCAAGGGTCTTGACCTTGGCGAACACGGCATGGAAGCCTATCATGGATTCCAGTTCTTCACGAATATGTAAGGAGAGTTAAAAAGGATTAAGCTTCAAGTTTTAAGCAGCCCGGTGACGACCGGTTCAACACGACCTGAAACTTAATCACTTAAAACTTAAAACCAAACGACGAAGGAGTTTAAAATGAAACTGATTATTGCATACATTCAGCCTGAAGCCCTCAACGAGGTGAAGCAGTCGCTGTACGACGCGGAAGTCTTCAAGATGTCTGTCACCAACGCCCTGGGTTGCGGACAGCAGAAGGGCTATCACGAAACCTACCGTGGTGCGGACATCGAAGTGAACCTGCTCAAGAAGGTTCGCATCGAGGTCGCGGTGAACGCCGAATTTGTCGAAGCCACTATTGATGCGATCATCAAAGGGGCGCGCTCCGGCAATATCGGCGACGGGAAAATCTTCGTTCTCGACCTGGCGGACTGTATACGCATCCGCACGGGCGAAAAAGGGAGCGAAGCCATCGGGTAAGTCGATACTAATCTCTCCTCATGGAAGCGCTTCGACAGGCAGGCCTGTCGGAGCGCTTCTTTCTTTTATCTGTTATTGCCGGGCGGGTTCCTCTATATAATGCCCATACGTCACAATGAAAAGGGAGCGAAAATGAAACCTTTCCTGCGGTGCAGAATCTTTATTTCAGCGAGTATTGCCACGGTCTGGTGCGGATCTGCCTATGCGGTGATAGAGAATCATTCCTTTTCGACAACCCGCGGAGTAGGTTTGGCTGGAGCTGAGTCCGCACTGGTCGATGACGCGACCGCAGGCATTGTCAACCCGGCCGCTCTGGGTTTCATGGCGACAGATGCGGAAATCGCGTCCGACAACAATGGACTCGGTGAGCAGCGGGTGGGCTGGAGTGTTCTGGATTTCGGTGCGTCGGCGACGCTGACCGGTGATTTGGGGGACTACCTGCAAATCCTGGCAAACGTCGATTTTTCCAATTTTGATGCCGGAGGTTTGCAGGAGCCATCGAACGTCAAATCACTCATTAATATGGCGGGAGCCCTGGGCGGAGTCAGTGACCGGGACACCATTGTGGTGAACGCGGATGCGGGGACCATGTTCCAATACGGACACTTTAGTTTCGGTGTCCGCTCGTTCGGTCAGGTCGGCGGGTGGATCAATAACCTTGACCTGGTTAATCTCGGTCTGGAGTTCGGCGCGCAGCAGATTGGAGATGAGATGCGGCAGGCGATCTCCGACGAAGGATTTGATCCCGCGTCGTACACACGCAAGTACCTGACCGGCGAAAGTTTCCAGAATCTCAGGGATGCGTTCGGTGGTTCCAGCACGAACGATGATGTGATCGCGTACATTGATCATAAAATGGATGAGGCCGTACGGGAAAACGGGCTGAATGGCGATAATGTTAAGGCGGCCGCTGACACGCTGGCCGATATCATAACGGCATCGGGAGCGGGTAGCCAGTTGACCGACAACCAGACCTCCATTACGGGGCGGGGATTCTTCGCTTTGGAAGTGCCGGTAAGCTACGGGCACGCGCTTAATGAAAATTTCTCGGTAGGGCTGACGGTAAAGGCAATCTTTGGACGGGTTTACGGAACCCAGATCTGGGCCTTCAATGAGGATAATGAGAAGATTCTTGAAGATTCACTGGACTCATCCGTGGACCGGGTGAATGTCGGGCTCGACGCGGCCATGATGTACCGTATTCCTAAGTGGCAGTTTGCACTGGTCGGACATAATCTGAACAAGCCGACGTTTGAGGGTTATAACCAGACCTTCGATGTCAATGGCACACCGCAAACCGTTTACGTGCCCGATGTCGTACTGGACCCGCAGCTCGCGGCAGCAGCAGCCTGGATGCCTATACGCCGACTCGCGCTGGCCACGGAATTGGAACTGCTCGAAACTGGCACTCTGCTGAATGGATACGATGTGCAGCGCCTCTCATTCGGCAGCGAACTCGACCTGTCACTCCTGGCGCTGCGGCTGGGTACCTACAGGAATATTGCCGAGTCGGACCTGGGATGGGTGCTGACCGGCGGCGTGGGTTTCAATCTGTGGGCGGTGTCTGTGGATCTGGCCGCCGCGGTTTCTATTGATGATACCGTCAATTACGACGGCACCGACTATCCGCGTACACTCCGGTTCAATGCCGGCCTGTCCATGAACTTCTAGTCATACTGAGTCCGCACATAGGATCGTTTGGCAAAACCGCCGCATTTCCCGAGAAAAGACCTTGCGGCTTCCCCGAAAGATAGGAATGATGACTACACCTTTTGAACCAAGGAGTATGGAATGAAGAAATATATCTGCGACGTATGTGGTTGGATCTATGATCAGGAAACCGGCGATCCCGATAGTGGAATTGTTGCCGGCACAGCCTTCGAGGATATTCCCGATGATTGGGAATGCCCCGAGTGCGGCGTTGGAAAGGACGATTTTTCCGTCCTCGATGACTAATCAGCCACAAGTTGAACCGTCCTGCGTTGCAGGGCGGTTTTTTTTTGGTTCAGGGCTCATCTCCGAGGAACGCTTTCCTTCACTTCGTTCAGGTGAAGCGTGTGCTACACCACTGCGCGAAAGGTCTGGGTGTAGTAACGTTTCACCCCGCAGGGGAAAACGTTCTTCTGTTGTCGCGCATTTCCTAGAATGCGGGGCTCCATGGAGATGGACCATGAACCTTTTTGTCATTAAGACATCGCTGAATAACCGCCTCTGCCCGATACGTCCACCCGCCGGAACCCCGAAATCATGCCCGGGATTTTTTGATGGTATCGTAGGCGTCGTTGACCTTGGAAAGCTGATCGTTTGCATATTCCATGAACTCGTCGGGAAGACCTTTCGAGGCGAGTTTGTCAGGATGGAAGTCAATGCACTTTTGGCGGTAGACCTTTTTGATTTCGACATCGGACATGTCGGGGGTGCATTCAAGCACCTTGTATGCGGCGGCGAGATTACTTGTGGGTCTGCCGCCGAGCAGGGCGTCGATGGTGCCGGGTTGCAGGCGGAAGGCGCGTTCGGCCTGCAATAGAATCTCGCGTTCGTTCGGGTGAATCGATCCATCGGCCTGAGCAACGGCGTGCAGCGCCGCGAGGAAGGTCATTGCAATCTGATGGTTAAACTGCACCACGCCCGCTAGCTGATTGAGATAGTCAGCCGCCGTGTGAGGGTCGTCCTTGGCCGAACGGAAGATACCGATGGCGGACTCGCGCATCGGCCCCGTGTAGCCAAAGCGGGCCATGATCTGCTCGACGGCATTGATTTCCGATTGGGTAATCTGTCCGTCGGCTTGCGCCATCTTGGCCAGACAGCCGAAAAAGGCGACCTGGAAGGTCTGGGCTGTCGTCCTGACCCGGTCGGCCCCTTTGTCAAACTGGTGCCCGATGCCAACGCCGACCACGGTGCCAAAAGGGCCGAGCAGCGAACCCAACACCCCGCCAATGATTTTACCCGTCCATGCCATAGATATTTCCTAACGTCGCAGACCTCGAAGCTTCGGGGCGTAATGCGTAATTACGTAATCGAAAAAATGAATCCTACCGAATGGATTGCAGTACCGCCAAGAAAGGAAGCAAGCTAGTTTCGGCGGTCTTTGATGAGCTCCAACCCTTCCGCGGAGTCAATTCCGAGGATCGAGCAGATTTCCTGATATTGCAGAACATCCAACCTGATTTGGTTTTTCTCATACTTGCCTACAATTACCGTGTCATTTGGAAACAGATCCTTGTATATCGCGGCAATGTCCGGATCGCATTCCACGGATACAATTTCATGTTTATCTCCCCACAACTTCCTGTTGCCTCCAATGCCTGCGTACAGGTTCAAAATTTTCATGTTGCCATTCGAAAGGAACAGTAAGATAAAAATTTGGCTACTTATTCATGGGGAGCGTGGGTTAAACGCCCGCCAGCAGCGTTGTTAAGAGGCCAGAGTTGGCTCTCAATATCCCGACCGGCCGACGGATTACTCGCTTTCCATCTTTTTAAGAGCGCTCCGGGCGATGCGCTCGATGCGTTCGTCGTCGGAGGAGGCGTAGGTTTGGAGCAGGGCGAGATCCTCCTCGGTTCCAAGATCACCGAGCGTAGCAATGGCTGCGCAGCGCAGCAGGGTCGTATTGCCCTCCATGACAAGGGTGCGGGCGGTTTCCAGAGCCTGGACATTTCCTTGCTCGCCACACATACGGATGGCGGTGATGCGGTTGGCGACGGAGGCCTGATCATCGCTTGCCAGATCAAGCATGGCCGCCTCAACCTCCTTGCGGTCAAACTCGGAATAGTTTTTGGAAAGCTTGTCGAGCCCGAGCAGGGCTGTTGCGGCATTGGAGTTGTCCCGTTCGCCCAACGCCTCCCACAGGGCATCTTGAACCCGCTGCAATTCCTCTGAAGAGTTTACATCTCCATTTGTTGCTTCAGACTTCAAACTTTCAACTTCAAACTGCCGTTCATAGAACGGCTCCATGAACTGGATACAATAGTTGCGCCACGTGCCGTCTTGCGCGGGGTTGCTGACTACCTCGACGAGCAGGTCGCCGAGCCCTTCGGGCATATTCTTCTGGCGCAGCAGCACTTCATACAGATCGTTTCTGACGGAGTTGTAGGCCCCTCCGGGAATCTTCACATCGGCGGGGATGTCAGCCAGAAGAAACTCCTTGAGCACATCGATTTCGTGCGGGGGGATTTCATACCCGAGCTTGCTCATGGCACCCAGCCGGGTTTTATAATCC
>JAUVCG010000003.1 GCA_030595785.1 Kiritimatiellales bacterium
TTGTGTAAAATATTCTCCCCCTCCTCCGGAGGAGGGGGAGGCGCTCCCTCCGGGAGCACCGACCGGAACGGCTCCCTTTGGGAGCCTCGAACAGAACAAACAACAGAGCTAAAAGTGACAACTTAAAATCAGGACTGGACAAAAAGCCGCATTTATTGGTGAAAATACGCGTAAAAATAAAAACGGCGAACTCGCATTGAGTTCGCCGTAAGAAAGATTGGTCGGGGTGGAGAGATTCGAACTCCCGACCTATTGCTCCCAAAGCAACCGCGCTACCAGACTGCGCTACACCCCGTCTCCAAAGATTGGAAAGCGCGGAAATATCAATGATTCGCCCGGCAAAGGCAATTCCTTTTTCGAATATTCCTGAAACGGTTGCATCGGGAAAACGAACGGGTATGATGGAACCCACCATGGCTATGAGTATCAAGACTGTCAATGAACTGAATGAAGTGATCCGCAACGGAGATGTCCGCGAATATATCCGCCAGGAGGAAAAGGCTAAAGGGCTGGAGGTGGAAAACATTGCTGCTGAAGTCGCAGAACAGAACCATCGTCTGAAATGGATCTGGCTGGCCGGGCCGTCGTCGGCCGGCAAGACCACATTCACACAACGGCTGGCGACCGCACTTGGAGCACAGGGCATTCCAACGCACCAGATCTCGCTGGACAACTATTTTGTCAATCGCGAGCTGACGCCGAAAAACTCCAAGGGCGAACACGACTACGAACATCTCGAAGCCATCGACCTCCCCCTGTTGGAGCGTCATCTGGACAAACTGGAAAACGGCCACACCATCGAGATGCCTCACTTTAAGTTTTTGCGTGGCCGCCGCGAGTTCCGGGGCGATATCATCAGCCTGGAATCGGATGAGCTCGCACTGATCGAGGGCATCCACGGACTGAACCCGCGCATAACCTCGTTTGTCGATCCCTCCCACGCGCTGAAGATCTACATCGGAGCGCGCACCACGCTGATGCTCGACGACGACACGCGCATTTCGAGCACCAATCACCGGATGATGCGCCGCATGATACGCGACCATAACTTCCGTGGAAACCCGGCGGAAAAAACCTTCAATCTCTGGCCGGCAGTACGGGCGGGTGAAGATAAATGGATCTTTCCGTTTCAGCCCCTGGCCGATCAGGAATACAACTCAGCGCTGGGGTATGAGATTTCCGTTCTCAAGCCGCTGGCGGAGCCGCTGATCCGCTCGCTCCCCGACCAGCACCCGGGGCACAAAAAAGCCCTGGAAATGCTGGAGTTCCTGAGCCATTTTGAACCCATCGACAAATTGCTCGTTCCGGAGGATTCCATCCTGCAGGAATTTATTGAATCGCCAGCGAAAAGCATGTAGTCCCGCCTTTCGGCGGCGTTCTTGATCGTCCTCGTCCCTCCTCCTCGTCCTCGGCAAACGGTCCGAGGACGAGAACGAGAACGAGCTCGAAGGACGCGGGCGAGGAATACAACTCGGCACTGGGCTATGAGGTTTCCGCCCTCAACCCGCTGGCGGCGCAGCCGCTTTGGTGTGCGCAGACCCACTTCGCGAAGCGAATGATAATTTGCGAATTATGGCAACTGGATCAAGAAGTGAAGCGGGGTCAACGACCCCGCCTACAACGCTCCCCACTATTGCGATTTATCGGGTGATGCCCTTTTCGGAGGCGCGGCAAAATTCGAGTAGATGCTTTACTTCAGGCGTCTGCTCCACCTCGGTCTCGATTTTGTCGAGAGCTTCGGCAACGGGCGCATCCTGGCGGTAGATGATGCGGTAGGCTTCCTTGATCGCTTTGCGTCCGGCCTCGTCAACCCCGCGGCGCTCCATGCCGATCCGGTTGAAGCTGCGCACTTCGAGCGGGTCGCCATGGGCAATCATGTAGGGCGGAAGATCCTTTGAGACCTTTGAGACTCCGCCCACGAAGGCCATGGTTCCTACGCGCAGGAACTGGACGATCCCGACCAACCCTTCGATGGTGGCCATGTCTTCGATCGTCACGTGCCCGGCGATCTGGCAGGCGTTGGCAATGATGACCTGGTTCCCGATGTGGCAGCAGTGCGCGATGTGCGTATAGGCCATGAGCAGGCAGTTATCGCCCACGATTGTGAAGTCACCCTCGTTGGTTGCGGAGTTGACCGTGACGTATTCGCGAATGGTATTATTATCGCCGATCTTCACGCCCGGGTAGCCGCCCTTGAACTTGAGATCCTGCGTTCGCCCGCCGAGCACGGCGAACGGAGAGACGCGGTTTCCGGCACCCAGGATCGTGTTGCCTTCAATAACCACGTGAGATATCAGCTCGGTGCCGCTGCCAATAACGGCCTGGGCACTGACGGTGCAGTAGGGACCGATAATGGCGTCATCAGCGATCTGTGCGCCATCGGCCACAATGGCTGTTGGGTGAATATCTGCCATGGGATTACTCTGCTCCGTAACCAAAGGTCAGTTCGCCTTCACTTACAAGATCCTCACCGACATAGGCTTTACCCTGAACCGTTGCTATGCGCGAACGCAAGCGTATAGGCTCCACTTCAATGCGGAGCTGGTCACCAGGAATGACCATTTTGCGAAACTTCACATTGTTCATCGAAACGAAATAGGCGGTTTTCCCCTGATTTCCGATACGAGAATTGAGCATCACGCCGGCAACCTGAGCCATTGCTTCCATTTGCAGAACGCCCGGCATAACCGGATTGCCGGGGAAATGCCCCTGGAAATGCAGTTCGTTATTCGTGACGTTTTTGATTCCAACGACGCGACCTGTTTCCATATTCAACTCAATAATCCGATCAACCATCTGGAATGGGTAGCGGTGCGGCAGAATTTCCATAATTTCGGTGACTTCCATAACTGACATATCTCTTCTCCTTTAGTGATAAATAAGCGCGCGCAAGCTAAGGCTTCTCCGCGCTCTGTTCAATATTATTCTGTTTGGCCACGAGTTTATCGAGTTCCGGACAGCCTTCCCGGACGCTCCAGGCAAACGGAAAAGAACGGCACTGCTCCGGCCGCGCTTCATAGATCCTGCAGCGATTCCCCTCAAGAAACGAACAACTCCCATCGGACTCGTCGATCAACGCCAACTGGATCCGATTGGGAGCCAAACGGGTGTGCCAGTCGATGAATTCCTGCTCCGACAGCCCAAGCCAGACCGCCATGGACGCACTGTCCCGGCTGGTCAGCAGCACGGAGCCTGTCCAGCGGCAGCATGTCCCGCAACCCGCGCATTTAAAGTCCTTTAAAACATCCGAATCCATCATTTTGACCAATCCATTAAGCGCGTCCGAATTCGTTGACATTCGTCCATAATAAAGACAGTATGCTCTCTTTACATCCATTTACGGTAAGTGCGGTGTGTATTAGAGCAACCTCGAAGAAAGGATCAAGAGAGATGTTTAACAAATTGGCAAAAACAACATTTTTGATGGCACTTGTTGCCGCCGCATTGGTATTCACCGGATGCGATGAAGAGGAAATCGCAGAAGCCCCAGCTGCGGAACAAGTCGATCTGGCTCAAACCGAAGACCTTTTTGCACAACCTGTACAGCCGAACCCGCTGACCACCGATCCCAACGCGGTAGTCGTTCGTGTAAACGGAGAAGAGATCACCCGTGGCGAGATCCAGGAGGTCATGGACGCAGCTATGCGACAGGCTGGAGGGCAGGTTCCTCCGCAGCAGCTCCAGCAAATGCAGGCCCAGATGTACCAGCGCATCAGGGATGACTTAATCACAAAAAAACTGATGGATGCCGCCATCGCCGCAGCTAACGTGGTTGTCAGCGAGGAAGATCTCGCCGCCGCCATGGACGATATCCGCTCCAATGTGCCACCGGGACAGGATCTCGAAACGTCGCTCGCCGCAGCAGGAACCACCCTTGAAGAGCTGACCGCAAACGTCAAAGAACAGCTGGCAACCCGTCAGTTCCTTGAAAGCAAAACGGAAGGCATTACGGAGGCTACCGAGGCCGAAGCCCGGGAATTCTACGACGCCAACCCTGACCGCTTCAAGAAGCCGGAAAGCGTTACAGCCAGCCACATCCTCATCACGACCGCCGAGACTGACACCGAGGAAGCCAAAGCCGAAAAGAAGGCGAACCTTGAAAAGATCCGGACTGATATCAATGCCGGAACCGTCACCTTCGAGGATGCGGCCACAGCCAACTCGGATTGCCCCAGTAAAGCACAGGGCGGATCGCTCGGCACTTTCGGCAAGGGCCAGATGGTTCCGGAATTTGAGATCGCAGCCTTCACTCAGGATATCGACGAAGTCGGCGACGTTGTTGAAACCCAGTTCGGCTACCACATCATCAAAGTATCCAAACGTGATGAAGCAGGCGTTGTAAGCTTCGAAGAATCCGAAGAGCAAATCATGGCCTTCCTCACGGGCCAGAAGAAGCAAGAGGCCGTCACTGCATTCATCAAGAGCTTGCGCGACAGCGCCACTATCGAGGTGGTTTCCGAACAGTAACCAGAAGACGGAATTTCCGCCTTATAGCACCCCTCCCAACCCGAGGGGTGTTTTTTTGGTTCAAGTCACGAAGACACTTCCTTTAGCGTAAATTGCGCGCGTACCTGGTATATCCGCAAATAGAGAGGTGATGTTGTACATCCGGGCCTGGGACATGTAGACAGCTATTCGATTGTTTTGGCTCGAAGCCCAACTCCTTCGAGCACGACCTTGTCTCTTCAGGGCGTTCACCAAATTCCGGAACCCAGCTCAATTCTGCTGATGGGTATGTCCGGTGGACTCATCGGCTTCATCAGACGTCTGAGAATGTAGACCCCGCGCATCTATCCTTCTCATCCTCGTTCTCGATGCTCTGCATGTCCGAGGACGAGGGAGGAGGACGAAAGACGATCTATTACGTTCCCCTCCCCCAACTCTCATTAATCTCCGCGCATCAACTCCACAACCTCGGCTGCGTTTTCGGCGTTGATGAGCGCTCTGCAAAATGCCTTGGACTGGGCCAGCTTGGCAATCTCGGCCAAAGCCTGCACGTGGGGTCCTGCCTTGTCTGGAGGAGCCACCAGCAGGAAAAAGAGTTTGGTGGGATTCCCGTCCAATGCATTAAAATCGATTCCGGCGGGGGCAATGCCGATGGCCATCTTCAAGCTGTCCACGGAAGCGGACTTTGCGTGCGGCACAGCAATCCCTCCCTCCAGCCCGGTACTCATTTGATCCTCACGCTCCTGCACAGCACTCAGGACAGAGTCAAAGTTATCGATACGACCTGCATCCATCAATATCTGCACCAATTCCCGCAAAACGTCCGGCTTGTCCTGCGACGTTAATGGTGTTTTCACAATTTCTTCTGCCATCAATTCAATGACTGCCATGGGTAAATCTCCTTAGTTCCTTACACACACTTCCTGCCGGTTTACGTTCCATAAGCATGCAACCTTATAAGGTTGGCAACGCATTGCCGATTGCCGATTGCCGATTGCCGATTTTTGGTGATCCTCTTCCGATGGTCGATATTTTCCTTCGTGAACTCATCTTAAACCAACGCTTCATACCTATCATAAACGGCATCTTCATCCTTCACGATCAGCACCGAGCAGGGTACGGAACGCATGGCCCGTTCAGATTCGTCGTAGAATTCGTCACGACGGCTGCGGATGCGGGACAACTCACCCATCACCAGAAGATCCACTCCCTCGTCCTTGACCAGCTTGTCGATCTCCTTGTGCACACTGCCTCGAGCGCTGTGCTTCGAAATAGATATCCCCTTTTTGAGGGCCAACTCATTGACATAGTTCAAATAGCGCTCGGCATCCGCTTCCATATCGCGTTCGTACTCGACCTGTTCGTTCTGCAAAAAGATCTGGGCTTTGAGCAGATCTTCCATCGCCCTCGTATTAATCACATACAGTGCCAGCAATTCCGCCCGGGAATCAGACGCCAGACAGATAGCATACTGCGCTGCGGTAACGGATTGTTCCGTGCCGTCGATATAAACCAGTATTTTATTAGCGGTACTCACGATGTTCCTCCACCGTTACCTTACACTCACGCTTCTTGCCATGTTGCGTTCTATAAGCATGCAACCTTAAAAGGTTGGCAATGCATTGCCGATTTCCGATTTTTGATTTCCGATTTGCGGAACTCAGTCGGCGTTGGCCTCTTTCCAGCAAAGGCGTCGCAGACCCGAAAATCGGAAATCAAAAATTAAAAATATGCGGCGAAGCAGCGTCATGCCTTTTTCTTCTCCAGGTTTTCCTTAACCATCTTCATGAGGACAAACATATCCCGCTCATTCTCTTCCAGTCGGCTCTGGATATACTGCACGGTATCCTGCAGGTCGGGGATTGCAATCTTTTCCAAGGCATTGACCTTCCGGATCGTCTTCTTGACTTCATTGGCCAAGCGCAATACTGAGATCCTCAACTCAGCCAGCTTGCCAAGTATCTTAAGAGCTTCTTTGAATGACTGCAACGAATTATCGATCCAGAAGCTGGTTCCGGCCGGGCTGTAGTACGGAGCCTGCTCCTTGAATTCCGTGGTGATAACGGGCAGGGAGACGCCCATCACCCGGCGCGAGCCCACCTTGATGTCCGTCGAGATATTCACGGCACCGGTCAGGTACTGGACCTTAAGTTTGCCCATGTCCAGCACCGCTGCCTGCAAGGCCTCGTAGGCCTTGGCCAGGGCATTCTCCACGCGGCTTTGATAATCTGCGGTCTGATCCACCAGGGCCAGCAACTCAATGATCAGGATATTCCGCTTCTGGTCAAGCAGTTCATAGCCCTGCTGCGCAAACTTGAGGTCGTTCTTCAAGTTCAACAGATTTGTTTTGGTTGGAGCGTAGTTTAACTGAGCCATTAGTTCCTTCCATTCACACTTCTATCCATTTTACGTTCCATAACCATGCAACCTCCGTAGGTTGGCAATGCATTGCCGATTGCCGATTTTTGATGAACCACTCCCGATGGTCGTTATTTCCCTTCGGTAAATTATCTTTCCGCTTCGCTCCAAGGGCCGATTTGCGGAACTCAATCGGCGTTGGCCTTTTTCCAGCAAAGGCGTCGCTGACCCGAAAATCGGCAATCGGAAATCTAAAATCAAAGATCTGCTGCGAAGCCGCATTAGCCGCCATAGTACTTTTCGATCTCTTCTTCGGTAATCCGGTGAAGTTCCTCCACGGGCAGGGAGCGTAGAACGTCCCAGCCAATATCGAGGGTTTCCTCGATGCTGCGCTCCTCGTCCTGGCGTTGGGAGACAAACTTTTGCTCAAAGTGTTTGCCGAACTCCAGGTAATCGTGATCCAGCGGAGTAAGTTCCTCCTCGCCGATCACAGAGGCCAGGTTGCGCACATCCTTCACATAGCTGTACGCGGCGAAGAGCTGGCTGGCCAGATGCGGGTGGTCCTCACGCGTCATACCTTCGCCGATCCCGTCTTTCATCAGGCGCGACAGCGACGGCAAACCCGCAACCGGCGGATAGATTCCTCGTCCGTCCATCTCCCGTTCGAATACGATCTGGCCTTCGGTGATATATCCGGAAAGATCAGGGATCGGATGCGAAATATCATCATTGGGCATGGTCAGGATCGGCAAGGAAGTAATTGATCCCGCCTTACCCTTGATCATGCCCGACCGCTCATAGAGTTCAGCCAAGTCCGAATAGAGATAACCCGGATAGCCCTTGCGCGAAGGAATTTCGCCACGAATCGTGGAGATTTCCCGCAACGACTCGCAGTAGTTGGTCATGTCGGTCATAACCACCAGAACGTGCATATCCTCATTGAAGGCCAGATGCTCTGCCAGGGTCAGGGCTGTGCGCGGCGTTATCAGCCGCTCGATCGAGGGATCGTCGGCCAGCGACAGGAACAGTGCCACATTGTCCAGCACACCGCTCTCTTCAAAGGAACGGATAAAGAAACGCGCCACATCGTGCTTAACTCCCATGGCCGCAAAAACCACGGCAAATTCGGTTTGGGTGCCGCGGATCTTGGCCTGGCGCGCTATCTGGGCCGCCAGTTCGTTATGGGGAAGACCATTGCCCGAAAAAATCGGTAATTTTTGGCCACGGATCAGGGTGTTCATACCATCGATCACAGAGATGCCGGTCTGGATGAAGTCACGTGGATACTGGCGTGCGATGGGATTGATGGCCATGCCGTTGATATCCAAAGCCAGATCGCCGCGCTGGGGGGGACCACCGTCAATGGGTTGGCCCAGCCCGTTGAATACGCGGCCCAACATCTCCTTGGACACGGGCAGATTCAAAGGCTCCCCGCAAAAACGCATGCGCGTATCGGGCAGGGTCAGCCCGGCGGTTCCTTCAAAAACCTGTACCACCACGGCATCGGTTGAGGATTCGAGGACAATGCCCAGACGCATCTGGCCGTCCTTGTCCACACACTCGATCAACTCCCGGTAGCCCACCGGATGGGTATTCTTCACAAAGATCAAGGGTCCGTCTATTCGGTCTACACCAACGTATTCACGGCCGGCCAACAGGTGCCTGTTTTCTTTTGCTGATTCCATCTTCTATCCTTAGAGGAACTTCCCGGGGAAGTTCCGGTTCATGGTTGTTTGTTGCTGGTTGATGGGCATGCGGCGGTTGTCGCAATAACCATCAATCAACAACCTATCAACTGCCTCGGCCAAACCAAAGGTTTGTACGAGGCCTCTTTTTTCCCTCACGAATGCAGCGCCTCCATTTGATCCATGGAACGCTCCAGACGTGCTTCGATCTTGTCCAGTCCGGACAGGTCTTCGTTCGGGACAGTAAACTTCATCTTAATAATGTCCTGATAGGCCCTCAGCTTGCGCATCTTGACCAAAGTCGCCCCGTTCTTAATGGCTTCCTGGCCACGTTTCCAATAGGTCACGATAATGTGCATCATGCGCGCCTGCTTCTGCATCGTAGAAAACATATCGATCTTGTCGTAGGCATTCTGCTGCAAAAAAGCGTTTTTGAACAAGGTACACACCTCCAGAATGAAACGCTGGGTATCCGGCAGGGCATCCGGTCCCACCAGTTTCACCACCTGCTGCAGGCGTACCTCTTTATGAAGCAGCTCCATGATCTCCGTGCGATCCTCGAACCACTCCGGATTGACCTCCTGCTCGAACCAGGGCGCCATGTCCTGCATATACTCGCTGTAACTCTCCAACCAAGATATGGCCGGGTAGTGCCGGGCATTGGCCAGATTCCGATCCAGGGCCCAGAAGCAACGGATAAAGCGCTTGGTGTGCTGCGTCACCGGTTCGGAAAAATCCCCCCCCGGCGGCGAAACAGCCCCGATGATGGTTACCGATCCCTGGTCCCCGCTCAGGGTTTCCATGCGCCCGGCCCGTTCATAAAACTCGGCAATCTTGGTGGGCAGATATGCGGGGAAACCTTCCTCCGCAGGCATCTCCTCCATGCGACCGGAAAGCTCGCGCAAGGCTTCCGCCCATCGCGAAGTGGAGTCTGCCAGGATGGCTACGTGCTTGCCCTGATCGCGGAAGTATTCGGCCATGGTGATGCCGGTATAGATACTTGCCTCGCGCGCGGACACCGGCATGTTGGAGGTATTGGCAATTAGAATGGTCCGCTCCATGAGCGAACGCCCGGTGCGCGGATCGATCAGCTCAGGGAACTCGGTAAGCACATCCGTAATCTCGTTCCCGCGTTCCCCGCAACCGATATAGACAATCAGATCCGCATCGCACCACTTAGCCACAGCCTGCTGCGTCATGGTCTTGCCCGTACCGAAACCGCCGGGTATGGCAACGGTTCCGCCCTTGGCTACCGGAAAGAGGGCGTCGATCACCCGCTGCCCGGTGATGAGCGGAATATCCAGCGGCAGGCGTTCTTTCGTGGGACGCTGTATGCGAATAGGCCAGCGCTGCATCATAGACAGATCCTGCATGCCGCCGCAGTCTCTCTCTATCGTGGCCACGGTTTCCGTTACCGTATACTCCCCTTCCGGCGCAACGGACTGCAGCACACCGGACACCGTTGGCGGTGCCAGAATCTTGTGCTCGAGGTTTTCCGTTTCCTGAACGGTGCCGATGACGCTGCCGGCGGCGACATGCGCCCCGGGTTCCACACACGGCACAAAATGCCACTGTTTTTCGCGATCCAGCGAAGGGACCGTGACCCCCCGGGTAATGAAGATCCCTGTCTTTTCATAGATCGCTTCCAGCGGACGTTGAATGCCATCGTAGATCGTACCGATCATGCCGGGACCCAGCTCCGCCGACAGCTGCATGCCTGCTCCGAATACCGGATCGTGGGGGGCAATACCGGTGGTATCCTCGTAGACCTGAACCACGGCGGAGTCGGCTTCCAGTTTGATAAGTTCCCCGATGAGGTTCTGCCGACCCACACGCACCAGCTCGAACATTTCGGCGTCGGTAATACCCATCACCTCAATCACCGGTCCGTTAACCCGTTTGACTTTTCCAATAATTCGTTCGTTCATAACCATATCCAAATTTGAGATTGCGGAACTCAATCGGCGTTAGCCTCTACTTAATAAAGGCGTCGCAGACCCATAAATCGAAAATCGAAAATCTAAAATCTAAAATTCGCTGCAAAGCAGCCGTTAATTTATTGTTCAAACAATGCCTCATGAATCAAACCCTGGATTTCGCGCTGATGCCGCTGAATCCGCGTCCGCACCTGGTTGTTGAAGGCCAGGCGGCCGCTCGTGGAGGTAAGCACTACACCCTGCGCACCCAGAGGATCGGCTTTCGACAAGGTCAGGAGCACCTTGTGCTCCAGCATCTCCATCGCCTCGCTTAGCAGGGCCTCATCCATCAACTCACGTTCCGCGGAACTGGCATTGATGTCCGCGGCATCCACGTTCAGACCCCGGGCGGCTTCAACGATCCAGTGTCGCAGAACCGCGCGGTAGTCCGGTGTCGCAATCCGTGTTTCCATCCGCTCTTCCACCCGCTTCATTAGATCCTGCAGGATGGTATCGCGTAAACGCAGGGAACGGCGGCGGATATCCAGCTCCACGCTTGAGACCCCCTTCCGCTTGATCTCCTCGGCCTGTTTTTCGGCACGCTGACGGGCGTCAGCCAGAACGGACTCGATTTTCTGGTCGCCATACTTGCGCTTATCCGCAGCCTGCTGTTCGGCTTCGGCCAGAATCTTCTCCTCCTCCTGCCTGGCATCGGCTTCAATGCCGGCTATCAGGATATCCTTGCTCTGGTTCATATCTTAATTCCAATCGCTGCGTTCACCATTTCCTTGATCCCCGGTCGTCCGGGCAAACGGCCCTGGCGGTCTGGGATTTCCACAATCAGGGGAAAGCTCTGGGTCAACAGATACTGGTCCACCAACGTGCGGATCTTGTCCGCCAACCGCTCGGTGATGATGATGATACTTACATCCTGATCCTCCAGCAGTTCCTGGAAGGCGCGCCGCGTCTCCTCTTCGTTTGTGGCGATCTTGCCCAGAACGCCTACAATACCGAAGCCGAGAACCGTATCCTCATCACCAATAACCGAGTATTTCACTAGTTGTCCATTTCCTGTTTATTTTTCCAACACCAAGGTCGCTAAGTACGCAAAGGCGAGAGATTCCAGCTTCGCGACCTTTGCGGCCTTCTGTTCAAAAAATCCGATTTCATCCGCAGTTTATATTGGGTTGCACCTGTTGCTAAACTTTACCAAGGATCATCAGCGCGGTAATAAAGCCGAAGACCACGATCCCTTCCGCCAGGGCGACGAAAATCAGAGCCTGACCTGCGACTTCAGGCTTCTCGGCCACGGCACCCATCGCGGCAGCACCCACGTGGGAGATGGCGATTCCCGCACCGAGGGCCCCCAGCCCGAAGGCTACAGATGCAGCAATGACCGCAAACTTCAACCCCCCCATTTCGATCTGGGCGATTCCAGGGTCGGCAGCCACAACGGTTCCCTCCCCATGCCCTGCTTCATCCGCAGCGAATGAATTGCTGCAGAAAATAACCGTCACGATGGCCATGATGCTCATCATGCCCGCCACACTGCCCTTAATGTTCTTTTTCAATCTCTTTGCCGGATTGTCCATTGATTCTGTTCCTTTCATTTTTAGTTCATGTTTAACTCTGTAATTTGCTGTTCAACGCAATGGGCGTATACAGCCTGCCCGTACCATGGAAAAATTTCGTGAAGAACTCGTAATAATTCAGACGCAGGGCCTGAATGCCTGCGGATAATCCTTCCAGTCCAATGACCAGCATATTTCCGAGAATCAGGATCACGCCTTTCATAACAAGGGAATCCGTCATACCGGCCAATGTGGCGAAAGAGATCATCAGGCAGACATGCGCAATCCCTAATCCGGCGACCCGCATAAAGGAGAGCGTATTCGAAAGATAGCCGCTGAAGATTTCCAGCAGTTCCACGATCCACTCCATAAGAATATTCATACAGAGCATGGCTATGTTTTCCTTTTCCCCGCCATCGTCCGCCTGCCGCCAGAGGTGCAGCGGTTCCTTGAGCAGGAGCAGGAGGGCCGGAAGGCCGAGAAGCATGAAAAGTATGTTGCCTGCGGGAAACTCCTTGTATCCATGGGTCACCATGAAAGTGGCCGTGTAGATGCCACCGGCATACATCCAGCCTCCCAGCAGACCGCCTTTGTCGAATACCAGGGTCAACCACTGCTTCATACGTGCGAGATTGACCCAATTAAAGATTAATCCCAGACTGATGACCGCAATACCGAAGTAGATCGTAATCAGCAGAATGTCGTAGACATTGTTAATGGCTGCATCCGCCGCGCTGTGGCCCGCCACAATTCCATGGAAGTCGAACCACAGGGGTTTAAACAGACTGTACCCGAAATAGGCTCCGAAAAGGGCTCCGAACACCATGGAGGAACCTCCGCACCAGATGATCAGCCAGGCCAGCTGAAGCATGCCCTCTTTACCGCTCCTGCCCTTCAGCGCCTTGACCCCCAGGGCTCCCAGAATAGCCAGCACAAGCCCCTGCCCCACATCCGCAAACATGAGCCCGAACATGGCCAGGTAAAGCGGCATCACAAAGGGGGTGGGATCGATGGTGCCGTACTTTGGAATACCAAAATTGCTTACGAGCATCTGAAAGGGCGCCAGAGCCTTGGGATTCCTGAGCCGCACCGGAATCTCGCTGCCGATCATGTCCTCGCTGCCAGCCTCCGCCCACTCCAGATAGCAGCGGTTTTCGCTGGCTTCGGCAATGGCCTTTTGCAAAGGGGCTTTCTTCTCAGCAGGCAGCCATCCAGCAAAAATAATCGTATGCGAGGAGGACTGGAAATGATCCTGAATACTCTGGCACAACTCCTCCAAACGCAGATCAGTCCACAATTCCTGCAAGTGATCCGCCTCCTGTTCAACCAGGCCGTCCACCTGCTTCTGAAGTTTTTTCTGCTCGTCGCTGAGACCCTCGATCTTAGTGGCCAGTTCACCGAAAAGATCCTTTTTCATGGACAGCATTTCGGGGGTCACTTCCACCTGGCTCCAACGCAGTCCATCGAGGATTCGGCTGATCTTATCCCGGTCACGTTTCATGGTGATCACCAAATGGTGAGATTCGTCGCCATCCAAACCCAGATCAATGTTCAGGGCCGGCAATCCCTTGAGTTCGGCGGTGAGCTGCTCGGCCAGGCCCGCCTGCAACTTGCCGGTTTGGATGGAGAGGATGGAGTTCCTGTTCGACAGGTTTACGTTGTACAGGCCAATGCCATAGAGGTTGACCTGCCGCTGAATGTCTTCCATGCGCAGGATCTCCTGCTGCAGGATACGCTGGCGTTCGCGAATACTCCCGCGCTCGCCCTCGATGGTATCGAGCAGCTGTCCTTCCTTCTTCAGATCCACGGCCTTGCGCTGGCTCAGGTCGGTTTCCTCCAGCGTGCTCGGTACGATCCCAATCGTATGAAGGAAGCCCTCAACCCGCTTGCGAAGATCGGCAATCTCGCCCTTGGAAATGCGCGGCTCAAGGGCATTCAGATTTGGCGATTGGGTGGTGGTGTGCTCGGAGGTGTGGATAAACTGCATCACCCCTTCACGTAGGAGGGCTTCGGTCACGCGATCCTTGTCCCCGGCCAGAACCACCGCAAAAAGTTGGGTCATCTGCGTCGTAAACATCATCGGGCGCCTCCCGTCAGTTCCGGCGTCAACCCGTAATGCTTGGCATTCAACAGGGTTCTGACCCGCGCCATCTCGTCGCCTTTTAAAAAGAAATAGGCCAGAATGATCCCTACGGTAAAGGGATATCCGGAAAGGATATGTTGAACCTCCTGCCTCTTGATCTCCTCCAGGATTTGCTGCAGCACACGCAGACGTGCCGCACTGTCCGCCGTAGGCGTTCCCAGCAAGGTGGACAGCCCCGGATACTGTTCCTTAACAAAATCCTGAAGCACGGAGGTCATGTTCCGGGCGCGGTACAGGTCTTCGACCTGAAGCCGCCGCAGGCTGTATCCGCCCGGAATCAGGGTGGTCAGCACGGTCTCCAGCGGAAGATCGTAGTACCGCTTCAAACGCATGATCCAACTGATGTTCTGCAAATCGATCTCCGTGCCGATGAGGCGCTGGGCAATACGTTTGTCGCGCACGCTCAAATGTTCAATCGAACCCAATAGGGTTTCATAGTAGTAATGATCCAGCGCCACTTCCAAACGGAAGAGCGAACCCTCGGATTCCACCACATGGCTGTACTTACGGATGATTTCGGCGTAAGGCGTGTGCTGGCAGACACCGTCGATTTCGTCGAAACCGTTGGCATTGACCACGACATCCATAGGGATGGAATGAATGATTGTTTCGTGCAGAATATAGTGCACGCTGGCTTCCACAGACCGGCCGCGCACCCGGCGGTCGAAATACACTCGAATCGCATTCTTCAGGTTGTCGATTTCAAAACGGGTCAGGAGGGCATGGAGGATCGGCTGGGTGTTCTTGTGCAGATGTTGCCCGATCTCGATATAAAGCCCGATCTCCAGCTTGAGCAACTCCAATTCCGCGAGCTTTAGATCGCCGGTTGTGGCGTAGATCCCTTCCAGACCGGAATAGGCCGTATCACGAAGCAGCGCCAAAGCTGCGTCCAGGGAGGGGGCTTTGGACAATTGGGCAAAAGTCTCCTCGGGCAGGATCTTGCTGATCCGACCCCGCAGCTTGGCGTTAATAAAGGCGTATTTTGACAGTGGCCCGGCCATGGCTAGTTTCTTCCCCTCAAGCTCCTATTCATTTTACATTCCACAACCATGCAACCTCTTGTAGTTGGACAACCATTGCCGATTGCCGATTGCCGATTAAAAAGCAGTAGCTGCCTGCTAACCAATCGGCATTCGGCAATCATCAATCGGCAATCAAAAATCTACGGAAAAGCAGCCTTAACGGTTTCCTTGATCCTCCGTGGTCAGTATGGTTTCACAGATTTGCTCCACGAGCCGGTCGATGGCATCCGCCTTACCGGTCATCAGGGTTTCCTTTTCCCGGTCTGCCTCCGCTAACCTCCCGTCGCGCAGACGTTCGGCCTCTTTCCTGGCCTCCTCAACCGCGTTCTGGACGAGTAGACGCACCTCATCCTGAGTTTCCGCCATTTTTGCGGCGACATCCTTCTCGGCCGCCGCCTTGATATGGGCGGCCTGCGCCCGGGCCTCCTGCAACCGGACATTGACCCCCTCTTCCGCCTGAAGAACCTCCGTTACAATCTGTTTCATAGACGGGGACCCTGCATCGTTAACCAACGGGGTTGTAAGTAAACCTTCATCATGTTCCAACCTTTGTTTTCAATATATTCTGTCTCATAGAAACCGGCACAAAAAATCCCAGAGGCTCGTCGGCACTCCAGGATTGATTTAAAAACAGGATCATGTGTATTCCGAATCAGATGGCAAACCCGCCCATAAGCAGTACGATAAAGGTCAGTATACAAACCGCGCTCAGGCCAAGCGAAAACCAGGGCATCGCCCCTTCATGGTTTTTCCGGCAGCCCAACTTCGACCAGGTGGAGGTCGCCGACAGGGCAAACGTCAGCAACAGTGCCAGTATGAAGGCCGCCTTGTTCTGGCCCGCATGTTCCACCCGGCTTCCGGCCGGTCCCACCAGCGGCAGGATCATGCACAAAAAGAAAAACGACAACCCGGCGGCCACCGCCAGGATGGTGCCGGTAAGCGGTCGGAAAAGGATTCCGTTGTCTAAATGGGTTTCTACCTTGTCCATGTTTTCCTCACTAACTGTAAAGGCCAACAGTGTATGCGCGGATTCCAAGGGTTGGAAGAAAAAAAGCGATTTTCACATCGTCAGGAAGCGGTTTGTCTGCCCGGAAGCTTCATTCCATACATGGAGTTGAAGATAACAATGAGATTGGAGAAGACCATGCCGACGGCGCAATATTTGGGCGACAGCCACCCCACTCCGGCGAGGAACATGCCGACGATATTGTAGAGGAATGCCCATCCATAGTTCTGCCGGATCTTGCGGCGAACCTTGCGCTGCATGAAGGGAAGGTCGCGCAGCTTTCCAATCTCCGGAACCATAAAGACGCCGTCCGCGCTCATCTTGGCGGGGATCTGACCGGAGAAGACCGCGAGGCCGAGATCGGCCGCCGCCAGCGCCTGCGCATCGTTGATACCATCACCGACCATCATAACCGTCTTGCCCTGCCGCTGGAGCTCAGCGATTTCGGTCTGCTTGTCACCGCTGCCCATTTCGGCGCGATAGTTGCCGATACCCAACTCGTCTGCCACCTGCCGGACGACTGCTTCCCGATCGCCGGAAAAGATGAGCGGTTCGATGCCTGCTGTCTCAAGGTCGGCCACCAGTGCCTTTGACTCGTCACGAACGGTGTCCCGCAAGCCTGCGATGAGATAGCACTCGTCCGCCGTGCCAAATGTTACAATGGTGGAATTTTCCAGGTTGGGCGGAATCTCCAAATCGGGATATAACCCGGCGCTTCCGGCGATATAGTGGAGATCACCGACCTTGGCGGAAACGACGGTGCGGGCAATGGTGCGTTCACTCACGGCGCGGGGTGTTCCGACCACCGTGAGCGCACGGGCGATGGGATGCTCGATACCGTTTTCGAGTGAGGCGAGAATATTGAGAAGGTCCGGTTCTTCATCGACCAGCCATATGATGTCGTGCACTTCCGGCGCACCACGTGTGAGGGTACCCGTCTTGTCGAACACGGCCACGGTGGGCTTGAGCGCCAGCACGGCCCCATTGAAAATCTGAATACCCAACCCGCGCACTTTTTCAATGGCAGCGGTCAGCACCATCGGCTCGGCAATTCCAAAGGCACACGGACAAGCCACAATAAGTACGCTCAACAGGCGAATAACCGACTGACTCCTATCCCCCCATAAAATATTGGCAACAAAGACCAGCAGACCGATGGCTACCACAATCGGAACAAACACCTGGCTAATTCGATCGCCCAGCGAAAGCTGCTCCTTGCGAGTGTTGAAGGCCTCGATGGTGCTTTCGACGATCTTCTGGATCAGGTTGCTTATCCCGGTCGCGGGCACCGACAGACGGGCCCCGTCGGAGAGCAGTTTGGCGCCCGCCCCGACGTAGTGCCCCTGCTCCAATGTCACACCGTGCGACTCGCCGGTGATCAAGCTGAAGTCAAACTCGGATGACGCCATCAGGATGCCATCGGTCGGGATAATCTCGCCGCGCAGCACTTGAAACTCCTGCCCCGGCTGAAGGTCTTCGGTGACAGCATAGTCGTCGTCGGCGATCCGCGCTTTCTTCGGTAGCTGCCACGCAAGCGAGCTGACGCGACGACTGAGCTTTTTGTAGAAGCTTCCGGAGATCAGGTTGCCGGTCTCGATAAGCATCAGTAGCAGCGCGACAACGTCGAAGTAGAGATGCGCAAAATCGCCGATAACCATCGAATAGACGGAATAGATCCACGCGGCGGTAGCTGATAGAAAGACCAGGCTTTCCATCCGGTACTGACGCATCAGGAGCTGACGAAGGCCGGAAAGCATCGTGTTCCGCGCGGCATAGAGTGGTACCAGCGTGCCGAACAGCGCGAGAAGAACCGAGCAGACCAGCTGCATCGCAAAGGGCACCTCCCAGCGCTCGGCGGAGTACACCACGAAAGAGATCATCATGTTGTTGAGCGCAAAAAACCAGCCCGCCCCAAATCGAAAATAGTCGTAGCCGCCGCGCTGCGCGTCGTCGCCCTCGTAGAACTGATAGCCGAGGGTCTTAATCTTCTGCGCAATGTCGTCCTTACCGATCTTCATCGGGTCATAGGAAAGCGTGCAGGTTTCGGCGATAAAGTTCAGGTTGATGTTCCCGACCCCGGAAAGCTTCCCGAGGCTGTGGTGAACGAGCCATGAGCAGGCCGGACAAACCATTCCGCCCACAAGGAAGCAAAGCTCCTGGCCATGCTCCACGTCCTCCTCCATGGCGTTATCAATCTCCTGCCCCGCCGGAAAAACGCCTTCGAGCAGCTGCGTGATGCGCTCGTCGCGCGCTGAACCTTCCAGCCCCATCTTGCCGACAATGGTATAAACCGCCGCACACCCTGGGCAGCAAAACTCCCCCTCCCCGCCGGGAACGCTTCGATTACAGACTATGCAGTGCTCAGCCATAGCAGTGTATCGTGAAATCCCTCGCAGAGGCACAGAGGTCGCGAAGAAAACAGCGCAACAGCTCTGTGGTCTCAGCGCCTCTGCGAGGAACAATCCTGATAGTTTTTATGAAGAAAGGGGATTCCATTTTACTCAGCAGGGATCAGTTTCTGTGCAAACATGACGACATAGAAAACTCCGATGGCCAGGCAGATCCACGGGAAGGCCTTTTCGAAACGTGCCCCCCATTTCCTGTCGACCAACCGGCCGAGGGAGATGCCGAGCTGCATAAAGAAGGTTTGGGTGATGACAAAGGCCAGCATGAACGCCCCGCCCAGATACCATCTACCGGTTCCGACCGCCATGGCAAAGGCGGCGTAAAGCATGCCGCAGGGAATCAGCGAGGTGCAGACCCCACCCGCCGTCAGTTTGCCCAGCCCGCCGCTGAAGAAGCGCGACATCCAGCTGGTCTTCGGTGCCCTCAGCCCCTTCTTGCGGAAGGCATACCAGGCAATGAAAAACATCATCACGCCGGGAAATAACAGCGCCAACAACGCACCGCGCAACGGATGGGCGCCTTCCTGGCAACAGTAATGCGCCGGGCCTATGTTGATGAATTCGCCAAATGCGCCGAATAGAAGCCCCGCAACCGTATAGCCCACGATACGACCGAGATTAAACAGCGACAACGCCTTGAGGCTCTTCTCGCGGTGCAGCGCGCAAACAGAGATGTGCAACGGCCCGCACATGGCATAGCAGTGCGGAATGGCAACCCAGCCCAGCGCGGAACCGGCAATAATAGCAGCAATCAGCTCTTTCATAATCCGCATACTAGTTTATCACCTATCACCTACAATACAATTTCAGTGATAAATTGATGCGAAAGCGATGAAGGACCTACCTGTCCGCAGATCCAGAGCATTTAACGATTCGATATGACGCATACTGTGCAGAGCCCATTAGAATGGAGGATACCGCGCAACGACGCAAAGGCGCTGAGAAGACAAAATCCACAACTTTTCGCGCCATTACGTCTTAGCGTCTTTGCGTGAAGTAATGACATCTCATTTGATTAACTCCCTAGCGCTACTCCGCAAAACGGATGCGAAGGCCAGCGCTGATTTGATAATTATGAAAAATAATTTCCATTTATAAACTATCGCTTCTCCTTATTATTCAACAACTAACGATACAATGCATCAACTCGGCACTCGCGAACAGGTATATAGATACTAAAATCGGTTGACAGCTCAGATGGTGCATGGTATAAAAAAACCGTGAATCAGAGAAACTACTCCTGTCGAGCAGGGAAGGTAAAACAATGAAAACGAGTAAATATGTGGGATTAACCGCGTTAGCTGCAATGCTGGCATTCTCCGCAATAGCAAACGTAACCTCCACCAACTATGGTGACTTCGCCGCTCAGTCGGTGGATTTTCTTAGTGTTGAGGAGCACACGTCAACCTTTGGTGACACGGTGCCTAAGTATGGCATGCCGATTGTCAATGCAGGCAGTGATTCAATGGATTTTAATCCGGTCGGATTCTCTGCCGAAGCAGGCAACGGGGATGTCGATTTTACGGATGGGAACCTGGTCTTCCAGATCGAGAGCCGCGGGGACGCCGTTATTGATAAGGTTGGTTTTTCCGAGGCCGGCTTTTACTCACTTCTGGGCGCCGCAGGAACGGATGCAACTCACGTGAATGTTACGGCATCGTTTATTCTGGAAGTCTACGAGATCAACGGTGCTCCTGTTCAGCACTTTGGCCAATCATTTTCGCTGGATTTCTCTCCCGGCGATGGAACGTATCAGAAGATCACGGATGGTGCCGGAACCCAGATAGCATGGTCAGGCGATATTTTGGTTGACGTTATCGCCATGCTGGATCAGGCCGGTTATGATCCTGAAACCGATCACGCAACCAAAGTTTCCATAGACTTGAACAATGAGCTTTCGGCATTTTCCGAGGCAGGTACCATCGCCAGCATCTCTAAAAAGGATTTTGATGTTGGAGTAAGTATCACAGTGATCCCCGAACCGGCTTCAGTGGCACTGATGTTGGGCGCATCCTCACTGATCGTACTCGCACGCCGCCGCTTCATCAGCTAACCGCATCTTCCAAATCATTGCAAAACCCCGTCAGTGACGGGGTTTTTTTATGGTTCAAGTCACATTTCCGGAACGACAGCGCAAATGCTGTTTTTCATCACGTTGGAGGAAGAGGGCCTCGGCAGGGAGGACGCCCCGCCCTACTGCAATTCAGCTGTGCTGCCGCCGTGCTCAACCATCCATGCCCAGGAAGACCGAGCAACGGCTCTTGGTGAAGGCCAAGGCGGCCGTCTAAAAACCCCGATCAACCCACCTCGGCGTTGCCAAGGTGGAAGTAGCAGGACCGGAACTTGCGGTTCCTTTATTAAACAACCGAGGACCTCAGAACAAAAGTGCGAAAGATTATGGATACAACCACAGTGGAAGATGCTGCTTTTTGATCTGGCCGTTGTAAGCCTCGGGGAAAGGATTGGGTTAACGTTTAATCAGCCCTATTTCATAATCAATGCAAGAAACGCATCGAAGCCGTCTAGTGCTTTTTTCTTTAGAGCAGCCTTGGTAACTATTCTTCGGGCCATCTTACGTTCATGCGCAACGACCATATGGTTCCAGACCATCTGATCCAACCCTTTGTACCAAACATGTACTTTGCGCCAAACGGGGAGCAGTCGTGTCTTCACCGCTTGCAGAAGCCCGGTCAGATCGTCCAATACTCCACAACCGACCTCCCCCTCTTCCATAGAGAAGAAGATATCGCACAAATGCTCACGCCTGATTGGGAACACGCTACTGCCGGCCAGTTTGCGCCGCCGTTTGGAGCGGGTGAGAAACAGACCGATCGTGCTCAAGCCCATCAGGCTTATCGTTCCCGGCTCCGGAATGGTTTCCGTGATCCAGTCCGCATAGTCATCCACGGCAATTGCAAATGTTGCTTTATAGTCACCGCCAATTAACGAGCGCAGAGTGTTAATTCCTGCGAGTTTCCAAACACCGCCATCATTGTAAAAGTCTCCACCCCCTGAGTCCCCTTCACCCGTCCCGGCCTCATAGGTCGTGTTGATGAGATCAAAGTCCATCCAAAAGCCGCTGTTTTTAGTCGTCACACCGCCGACCTCATACCACTGAATATCGGTCCGATCCATCTCCTGAGTTCCCCAACGCTTTGTTCCCCTCCCGTCCCCGTTATCGGTCCAGGAGAAATTACGAGCACTGCCCATCGTACCGAACCCCACCATGAGCACCTGAAGCTTGGGATCCTCTCCCTGTGGCAGCAGATCTCCCGTGTATAGGGGATAATATCCCGGCAAGGCCTTGTCATAACGAACCAACGCCAAATCGGCCAAGGGGTGGTTAATGATCTCCTGCTGAGTGTAGACAGTGCCATCAATGGTCAATGAGCCTGTTCCGCCATCATCCGCAACGTGCCTCGCGGTCAGTATCCAATAGTCATCCACCGCCACAGCAGAACTTCCTTTGTAGTAGTAGACATGGCTCCAGTCCAGGCCGGGAGGTGCGGACGCCGCTATTGTGTAATTCTCCACAACGATGGCCTGGGCTGAGGCAACCCATCCGATAAGAAACAATACAACGGTCTTATGCATGTTTTTGTACCTTTCACCCGGCCGACTAGATGGGAATTTTATTCGACTTAGGTATCTATAAAGACGCTAAGCTTAGCACAAACTGTGCCCACCGTCACCGCGCTTATACCCACTGCCGGAATGAGTGTAAATACAATAAATTTGACTCAATAGATCAGGGAAAGCTGTTTCGCTACGTTTCCTTCCCCTTGGAACAGCATCATGATGTCATGCTTCGTAGAGCGACTTTTTCGCATCTATTCTGAAGACTTCGGATCAGTGAAGCGGAAAAGCGTATTCCCCTCCCCAAAGTCGTTCGTGCAAGCCTCGGCGCAGAGGTTGCTGTTGGAGCTGAAAAGTGGTTTTCGCTTGAACTGCCGAGTTCGCCCTTGCCGGTCTTGGATATATAGTGTTTTATCGAAATTGTCGCAGAATACCCCGGGGCTTGCCCCGTGGGAGTATCACTTTTCATTGATAGGTAGCGTCTGCATTAGTCGTCCTTGCCCAACCGGCCATGATCATATTTTGGGAATGAAACCAGCGGATTCAAATGTGCAGCAACATAATCAGAAGGAGTAGTTCATGTCCAAGCATACGTCAAAAAAGCAAAACCCTCTCGACGATTCCTACTGGCAGTATTTCCTGAAGCTGGAATCCGATTTCCACGCCGCCACGCGCTACATCGCATGTTCCAAAACCAACGACACCACCTGCTCCATCGAATTTGCGCAGCAGCTCGTCTGCATCAATACGGAATGCGAAGCGATCCTCAAAAAGATCTGTAAAATAATCGACCCCAAGAATCCGGCCGCCAACATGGGGCATTATAAACGGACCATGCTGAAAAAATTTCCAGAGATGCACAAAGCCCCGGTTCGACTGGACCGGTTTGATCGGACCGTACATCCCTTTGCTGAATGGAACAACGCCGGCGGGCGGCTCGATTGGTGGAATGCCTACCAGGACATCAAACATCATCGCGACAGTAATTTCGAAAAGGCAAACCTGAAAAACACATTGGAAGCGCTCTGCGCGCTGTTGATCCTCGAACTCTACCTGTACGAGAGCGTCTCATCCAACGGAGCAGAAAACCGCTGCGGAACATTGCTGCTGTGGGCGCCTGGCATGCCCCGATCAAAAATGGTGCCTTCAACAGAATTCCTGCCCCACCTGCCACTGCACGCAAAGGAGTAGGTCGCTCCTTTCCACTCCGCCAAAAAAGGGAAAGAGACGGTGCGGATTGGATTTTTTACAGAATAATTGCGGTGCGGACGGGCAAAATTGTTCTCTCCCCAAATTATTTTGCCTTAACTTCCGCAGGCTCGGGGTCGGTGAGATGGAAGAGATCGCACATAGGCTTATCGTTACCGGATCGGGGATAGCACCCGCAACCCAGTCTTGCTCGCGCCGGCAATCAGCACCCAATGCTCGCGTGACATGCCGGTGAATGGGCTTTTTACAAAATCCGGATCTGATACATGAAAGGCCATAATTCATTCCCTATTGAAACACAGGGATACTATTACATGTAAGCCGTACTGCACAACAGAGCATGTGCGCAATACAAGACCCTATTTTACGCCACATCACGCGAAAGGGAGTCTCAGCCCATCGCAAGAGAAATGACCTCTTTGATCTGGCGTTGGCGAGTTTCTATGCTTTCACAGAGCCGAAATTGAACCTGCGCTCGCTGGAGGTTTTGCTCGGGCGATTTCACCTTGAAGTAACGATTCCCCGAGAGATAATCCTGGAAGAAGCGTAATCCAAGCTCAAAGGTGATCAGACGGATTGAATCGTATAGATATTTCTTATCGTTTTCGGTAAGAAAATCCCTAGCCTGGACAATGTATCCACGAACGAATGCTTCACAGAGATCCAGATCGAATGAAACACGACCGAGCTCATTTGTTTCCTCCCCTTCACGATTACATAGTGAGCGTAATGCATCGCCGAAATCGTAATGGATTAGGCCGGGCTTTGCCGTGTCTAGATCAATAATCGCGGTGCCCTTTCCCGTATCGTCATCGATCATAATATTGCTGATCTTGGGGTCGCCATGAATCAACCGCACCTCGAGCTCGCCGGCATCCAGTGCGTTATGCAAAACAGAGGAAAACCCGCGCCGATCCTCGACAAAGCGCTGCAGGTTTCGCACTTCCATTGAGCTTCCAATTAAATCCTTTACCTCGGGCGTTTGCGCAACAGCATCGTATTGTTCCAGATATTTCGGTGTCTCATGAAAGCCGGGAAGCGTATCGCGCAGGCTCATAGGATTCATGCTGGATACCAGGCGATGGAACAGTCCGAGTACAGTTCCGATTTCGTAAGCGTGCTCAGCACTCTGTGCAACATCGTAGGACTTGGCTGAAGCAATCAGGGTCAATGCCCGCCAGTAGTGACCATCGGCATCCTTGAAAAAATCCTGTCCGTCTCGACAGGAAACAAGACGCGGAAGCTGCCAGATACGGTCGGCGGTTGCGCTTTCAGCCTGAAGTTGTTTATGGCAGTGGTTGGTGAGAATACTCATGTTTTCCATGATCCACTCGGGATGAGCGAAAACATGGCTGTTTACACGCTGGATAATGATTCTCTCTTCAGAAAAGTGGGTACGGAACACCGCCAGATAAGTGTCGTTGACGTTCCCGCTGCCGGTCGGCCGAATACTTGCCAATTGCCCGGAAACTTCAAATTGTTTTGCAACAGCTGTTGGTGTCATCACATGCCTCCGGGTTTCTGCACTCAGCGTTTTGTAAAATATTTAATTGTGGCCCGGAGACCTTCATCAAAACTGCAAGCCGGCATAAAACCGGCCGACGTGATTTTTTCAACAGAGGCCATTGAATGTTTCACGTCGCCGGAACGCTCAGGAGAATAGTCGATCTTCGAAGACGATCCTGTCAGTTCTATGATTTTCCGGGCGAGGTCATTGATGGTCAACCGCCGACCGTAAGCCACGTTATAGAAGCCGGGAGCGGTGTCGTTCATGGCGAGGAAAACGTTGGCGGCCACTATATCCTTCACATAGATAAAGTCACGTGTCTGCTCCCCATCGCCAAAGATCGTAATGGTTTCGTTCCGTACGGCCCTATCGATAAAGATCGGAACCGCAGCCGCATAAGCACTGCCCGGATCCTGACGCGGTCCGAAGACGTTGAAGTAGCGCATGACGCCCGTAGCGATTTTCCCTTCACGCGAAAACATGTCGCAGTAATATTCCCCGTCAAGCTTGGTGATCGCATACGGGCTCTTGGGCTCCGGCAGCATGGTTTCAATCTTTGGAACCACTGGATTATCGCCGTAGCTGGCGGCCGAGCTGGAAAAACACATTTTCTTTACGCCGGCCTTGGCGGCCTCTTCCAGCACAACCAGTGTGCCCGTGGTATTGATCTCCACGCACTCAATCGGCTTTTCCATCGATTCAGGAACGCTGATCATCGCGGCCATATGGAAAATATAGTCCACCCCTGCTACGGCCGCCTGAACCGTGTCGCGGTCGGTTATCGAGCCATCAACAAACTCGTATTCAAATCCCTGAAGGTTCTCGAGATAACCACTGCGCAGATTATCGAGAACCCTCACTTCGGCTTTGCCCTGGAAATGCTCAACGATATGGCTGCCAATGAAACCGGCTCCACCTGTTACAAGTATTGTCATATTCAGATTCCTGGTTTCTAATATCTAAATCCAAGACAAATCCCAAGCCACAATCCCCAACTTTAAAACAACTGGCCTCACCCTGTTTCGAGCATTCTTCTCTTCCCCTTTTGGAATTGTTTAGAATTTAGAGCTTAGGATTTGGAGTTTTCGTATCGCGGTTTTACCGCGCCACGATTGCCTGCATGGCATCCATCTGTTCCTCCATGGATTGAACCATCTTGAACTGCTTGCGGCAACGGTCAATATTCTGCCCCTCACGATGTGTTTTGAAATAGGTATCGCCCTGAAGATAGTCCGTGAGGAAACGCAAGCCGATCTCAAAGGTAATCAACTGACCCGACATGGGAAGCAGTTCCTTTTCCTTCGGCACCAGGAAGCCATCCGCGGTTTCGAGGTAGCCGTTCACCAAAGCTTCGAAATAGTCGATATCCATCCATATCCTGGATGTGTCCCCCTCGTCCTCGACCGCCTGGTTAGTCGTGGTGCGGATCATGTCGCCAAAGTCGTAAAGCACCGAGCCAGGCATCACCGTGTCCAGATCAATCACACACATGCCTTTTCCGGTTACTGTATCGAGCAGCACGTTATTCAGCTTCGTATCGTTATGCGTCACGCGCTCCGGCAGTTCGCCGGAGGCCAGCAGATCAATGCCCGTATCCACCAGCCCCTCGTGTGCCGTTGCAAACTCAATATCGGCCTTCACGCCGACCGCGCGGTTGAACGGATCCGCTTCAATGGCAGCCATCAGCGTGTCATAACGCGAGCGTGTGTGGTGGAAGTCGGGAATGGTTTCATGCAGGCGCCCAGGCAGATCGGCCAGTTGACATTGGAATTCACCGAACGCCTTGGCTGATTCATAGGCCTGATCCGTATTCTCGATCACATCGATGCCCACCGCGCCTTCGACAAACACATACGTACGCCAAAAATCCCCCGCGGCATCCTGATGGAAATCCTTGCCATCGACCGTCGGGACAAGAGTCAGTACCCGTCGATCCAATTCCCCCGCTCCAGCTTCTTCAAACTTTTTGCGCTGGTGGCGGGTCACCCGACCAATGTTTTCCATCAGCGCCGGGACATCCTTGAAAATATTATGATTCACCCGCTGGTGGATATAGTGCACCACGCTTCCGTCCTCGTTGTAGTACGCCTTGTAGGTATCGTTGATATGCCCGCTACCGTACGGCTCTTCACCCAGGTAGGTGCCCGGGCATTGGAATGCCGAAGCGATTTCGTTGAACTGTTCCATGGGTTCCTCCTCAAGTCTCAGTTCCGGTATTTTCCGAACTGGAATTTTGTATTCACCGGCTTGTCGCGTTCGCGAAGGATAATCGCCTCCACCTTCGCAACGATCTCCGGGTGCTGTACCGCCACATTGGTTTTTTCCGAAGGATCGTCCTTCAGATTGTAAAGCTCGAGCGGGGCTTCAGGATTCTTTTTCACGTTCCGCTTCACGCCTTTCCAATCGCCCATCCGCACGGCAATCTGCCCGCCGTAGCCGGCAAAGTCCCAGAAGATAAATTCATGCTTCTTTTGCCGCGCGCCCTGACCCAGCAGCTCGGGCAGGATGCTGATGCCATCGGTATCGGGCGAAACTTCGGCTCCGGCGATTTGCGCCAGCGTGGTCGGCATATCGTAGTGCGCGCCAATATGGCTGGAGACGGAGCCGGCCGGAACATGTCCCGGCCAGCGGACAATGAACGGCTCGCGTACGCCACCTTCGTAGACCGAGCCCTTGAGACCGCGCAGTTCGCCGACGCTGTCGAAAAATTCATAGTCCACCTGCTTGAGGTGGGTCACGCCATTGTCGGAGGTAAAAATCACAATCGTGTTCTCGTCGATGCCCAGTTCCTTGAGCAGCGCGAATAGACGCCCCATCTGCTTGTCCATGAAGGCAATCATGGCAGCGTAGCAGGCGCGCGGCGTTGGATGGGGCTGATATGCCCTTCCGGTATACGGGGTCTCTTCCCACTCCCCGAGATAGGCCTCGATCTCTTCCTGCGGAGCCTGGAGTGCCAGATGCGGAATTACGGTTGGGTAGTAGACGAAAAAAGGCTTGTCATGCTCTTTCCTCACAAACTCCAGCATTTTGTCGGCAATCAATTGCGGCGCATATTTTTCGCCGGTCACGCCGCGCGTGTTGCCATCGAGGAATTCGGGTTTGCCGTCGCGGTCGAGATACTTCGGGTAAAGGTTATGTGCATGGCGCTGGCAGTTGTAGCCATAAAAGTGGTCGAAGCCCTTCTTGAGCGGATCGCCGGTGGTACCCGCTGCGCCGAGCCCCCACTTGCCAAAGCACCCGGTTTTATAGCCCTTGGCCTTGAGGACTTCCGCGATGGTGGTTTCTTCCGGCGGCAGGGGCGTCTGCCCGCCATAGATGGTTGCGCCATTGAGTTCATACTGGTTCGCCTTGATCTCGCCGTTGTTGCGGATGCAGGCATGACCTCCATGCCTGCCGGTCATCAGGTTGCAGCGGGCCGGGCCACAGACCGGCGCGCCGGTGTGGAACTGCGTAAAGCGCATCCCCTCCGCCGCCATCTGATCAAGATGCGGCGTGCGGATTTTCTTCTGCCCGTAGCATCCAAGTTCTTTCCAGCCGAGGTCGTCGGCCATCACCAGAATAATGTTCGGCGGCTTCGAGGAACGGGCCCCTGCCAGAACGGATCCAGCAGTACATGCGGCCGTTGCCGACACCATAAATTTTCGTCTGCTGTTCATGCTACATTCCAATCACTGGAAGTTTGGCCGGGTCGACATCCACGATTCCCAGCGGTGTATTGGTTTTCCATTGCCCTCGGGTAAAGTCGGGCACCATGATCCGTTCGCTATCCTTCGCAACCGACTCGATGCTCAGCGGCATGATGCTACTCCATGCGGCAGCATCGTACACATCCTGATCGAGCGGCAGCCCGTTTTTGAGGCAGTAGATCAGCCGATAGTCCATGATAAAATCCATACCGCCGTGGCCGCCCACCTTGCGGGCGACCTCACCCATGGTGCGACTCAGTGGATGCCGGTATTTTTCTTCCAGCTCTTTCATCTGCTCGGCAGTCTGCCACTTGTGCCCCAGCGCAATGCGCGGCTCGGGATATTTCCGTGCCATGCCCTTGGTGCCCTGCAATAGGTGGATCCGGCTATAGGGGCGCGGCGTGCTGACGTCGTGCTGTACCATCACCGTCTGCCCCCTGGCGCATTTGATGAGCGTCGTGTTCATGTCGCCGCGATAGTTTTCGAGCGAGGCCATGTTCGGTTTATTGTTTTCCGTCGCCCACGCCGTGAAGGCCGCCTGCTGGCTCGACATGGAGACCAGATGTTTAAACCGGTTCCCGCGGTTGATGTTCAGACACTGTGCAATGGGTCCGAGTCCATGGGTGGGATAGAGATTGCCGTTCTTGGTGTTGTTTTGATGAAAACGCCACATGCCCTGATAGCCGTTCTCTTTGGAAATCAAACCGCACAGCGTATGGATGTAAGCACCCTCCGCATGGGTCAGTTCACCGAAAACGCCCTGCCTCACCATGTTGAGCGTCTGCAGTTCGAAAAAGTCGTAACAGCAATTCTCAAGCATCATGCAGTGCTTGCCGGTTTTCTCCGATGTTTCGACCAGTTGCCAGCACTCTTCGGTCGATGTGGAGGCGGGAACCTCGGTGGCGGCATGCTTGCCGTTTTGCATGGCATGCACACACATCGGCGTGTGCCAGCGCCACGGCGTGGCGATATAGACGAGATCAAGATCGAGGGCGACCAATTCCTTCCAGATCTCTTCATTGCCGGAAAACGTCTTCGCGGCCGGACGCCCGGCATCGGCGAGAATTTTTGCCGCCTTCGCCACCATCTCCCCGCGCAAATCACACAGCGCAACGATTTCGACATCGCGAATTTTCGAGAGGCGCTTGACCGCCCCCTTGCCGCGCATACCCAGGCCAATGATGCCGACGCGGATCTTTCCCCGCGAAGGAGCAGAGCGTGCAATCATCGGAGCCGCAGCCGCCAGCGCGGTTGCAATCAAGAAATCTTTACGGTTTGTGTTCATCACTTCATCTCCCTGTAGTTAATGCCCACCGCATCGAAGCGGCGTTCCTGTACCTTCATGCGTTCGAGAAAGCTTTCGTAGTCCTTTTGCTCCTGCGGGAGCCACACCAACTCGGTGAGGGCACAGGCGCGCGGGAAGGCCATGTATTCCGCGTGTTTCATCGACGGAATATATTCCGTCCAGATCTGACCCTGTGCTCCGAGAATGTGTACAGCCGTTGCTGCATCGACCCCTTGGATGACCGGCTCAAAGTTGTAGACTTTTTCCAAGGGCAAGTAACCGCCAATGGCCAGCGGCTCGTTCTTCTTGTCCTTGCTTTGGTAGTAGTCGAAATAGAGGCTTCCGTTGGCGGCCACAACAATATCGTGTCCCTCCTCGGCAGCTTTCCTGGCAATCTCCAAACCATGGGTTTGCCCGGCCTTTCCGCGCCACCACATCACGGCCGCATTTTCGGCCAGTCCACCCTCCGCTATCTCGTCCCAGCCGATCAGCCGGCGGCCATTGTCCACCAGAAAGTCATCGATCTGCTTGATGAACCAGCTCTGCATTTCGTGCATATCCTTCAAACCGCGCTCTTCGCGCAGCTGCTGGATGCGCTCGCTGGCCTCCCACTGATCCTTCTTCGCCTCATCACCGCCTATATGGATGAACTCTGAGGGAAAAAGCTGCATCACTTCGGTCAATACATCCTTGCAAAACCGGACGGTGGAATCTTCGGGATTGAGGATGTTTTTACTGACACCCCACTCCGTTTTAACAGGTAGCGGGTTGGTGGTGCATCCCAGTTCCGGATAGGCCGCAATGGCGGCCTGCATGTGGCCGGGCATATCGATTTCCGGAATAATAACGATGTGGCGCTCAGCGGCATAGGCCACCACCTCGCGAATGTCGTCTTGTGTGTAGAAGCCACCGTGCGGCTCCCCGTCATACTCGAACGGAATCTTTTTCTCACGATAGTCACGGATATGGCCTACCACGGTTTCCTTGCGCCATGCTCCGACCTCGGTGAGCTTCGGATATTTCCTGATCTCGATACGCCATCCCTGGTCTTCGGTTAGATGCCAGTGAAGGGTGTTAAATTTGAGTGTCGCCATCGTGTCGATGAATTTGAGTACGTCCTCCTTCGGCATAAAATGGCGGCCAACGTCCAGCATCAAGCCGCGCCAGTCAAACCGTGGCACGTCACGGATTTCAACCGTCGGAATTTTCCAATCATAGAAACTTTTTTTTGCCGAATAAATTTCCGGAGGCAGGAGCTGACGAAGAGTTTGCGCGCCGTAGAAGAGACCGGACGCCTGCGGCGCCTTAATGGATACGTAATCCGTGACGCGTAATTCATACCCCTCTTTGCCCAGGGAACTATCTTTCGATGTTTTGAAAACAATATCACCTTTGTTTCCTTGCCGGACCGGAAGCTGGAAGCCGGTGGCGGGACGAAGCTGGGTGGCGAGCAGTTCGGCGGTCTCCTTGGCTGAAGCATCGGCATAGGCGATTACAACGTCCGGTTTGAGCTCCCACGTGTCGCCCGTTTCTTTCAGCTCCATCGGCTGCGGAATAATGGCCGGGGAAGCGCCGCCGAGTGCCGTTGCCACCGGCTGCGTCCAAGCCTTGGGGACAATGTCGCCAAACTCGTCGTAGGCGCATACGGCCGGCGCGTCACAACTCACCACTGCCCGAATAAACAACTCTCTGCCATTCAATGTGTAGACTGACTTCGAACCTTCCACAATTTGGAAAACCTTGCCGGTTTCTTCCGCCGTACTGCCGATAAACGTGATCGTGTAGTTGATGCCATCCTCCGGCTCCACCGCAACGGTGTACGTGCGTTCCTTCTGGTCGAACGCAATGTTTTTCAGCGTAATGCCAGTGGAGGAATAGAAGTCACCGCGCAACATGGACGCCGTGATGGCATCCGCCGTCAGTTCGGGACTTTTCACCATGACCCAGGCCAGTCCGGGACCATTCGCGTGAGGTGTTTCATGGTGGTAATCGTGCGTATCGTCGGTGGCGCAGCCGTAGAGAATGGGCAGCCCCCTTTTCAGCCGCACCGTATTGGCGATATCCCAGACGCGCTCCATGGGCGGCAGGTCGACACCGTTGCCTTCGTTCAGGCAGCCGCTGCTGGCATTCATGATTTCAACCCCGTGGGCACCCTCGACCGCGGCGAGCTGCTCTCCAGTGATGGACGATTTCCAGTTGGGATGGTTGATGTGCCAAAAGATGGGATGATCCGCCTCATCGATGTGGCCATGCACCAGCTTTTCATGCAGCGCCAGTTCCTGCTCCACCGTGTTCGGGCTTTGCCTTGCCACGGTCAATGACTTCTGAATATTGATCGGATTGGAATGCACCTGTTTCCCGCTGGACAACGCCGATGTCAGCTCGACGCTTTCGATCATGATAAACCGCCCTGGTTCTTCGACCCGTTCCCGAACCTCGATCAGCGGCATGAGCCGTATCTGGCGTTTCCCATCGTTCTCGCGAAACTGTAGATGCTCTTTCCCCCAGCGGGCTTCCGACCGCTCGACGGCCGCGTCCATTCTATCTGCCTTGTAGTTTTTCCAGTGCTCGCCGCGTGAAACTACGTTGTGGTCGGAAAGCGACAGGAAATGGTAGCCCATTTCCTTATAGCGATCCGCCACCGTCTCCGGAAACTCCTTCCCGTCCGACCAGAAGGTATGCGTGTGCGTATTTCCTTTGTACCACTGCGACCTGGCGGCATAGCCCGTACTCAACCCGATGCACAGCGCAATGGCTGCAAATCTTATCTGCTTCATCTTCTACCCCATAGCTTAAACAACACAACAGCAGATATGATCGCAACGACTGAAAGGATGGTGGCCGGCATAATTTGACCATAAAGCCAGCAGCCGGTGGCAAACAGCGCGCTATAGACCAGGGCGCAACCTATTACCATACACAGGATACCTCGCGGCAGATTGACAGCATCGCCTTCGACCTTGCCGCCTTCGGCGTCGATGGCAGCATAGATGCGCTTCCATCCCTTCCCTCCCGGATTGGTTTTTTTACAGAACGACTTGAGTGTTTCTTCGTCGACCGGCTTGGTGAACATCGCGGCTGTAAGCCATGCCGCTGTTGTGATGCCCACTCCGATCAACAGTTGCTGCCAGCTCTCCAACCCGTTATCCACAACCTGGAAAACCACTGCCACGACAAACGAAACCACCATGGCCACCAGCTCGCTGATGGCGTTGATGCGCCACCAGAACCATCGCAGAATAAAGAGCAACCCGGTACCTGCTCCGATCTGCATCAGAATCTGGAAAGCCTGCAAGGCATTGGTGAGTTGTAACGCTATGGTTCCGGCGGCGACCATCATCAGCACGGTCGAAATCCGGCCCACCAGCACCAGCTCTTTCTCGGGCGCATCGGGCTTCACGAAGCGTTTGTAGAAATCGTTCACGACGTACGAAGAGCCCCAGTTGAGGTGCGTTGAAATGGTCGACATGTAGGCTGCCGTCAGCGAGGCCAGCACCAAACCGAGCCAGCCGGCAGGCAGCACTTTCTGCAGCATAGCCGGATAGGCCAGGTCATCATTCACAATGTTCGGATCAACATTCGGGAAGGCTTCACGTAAACTTCCCAGGTCTGGAAAAACCACCATCGAACAGAGTGCCACAATGATCCATGGCCAGGGGCGCAAGCCATAGTGTGCAATGTTGAAAAAGAGCACGGCGCCGGTGGCGTTCTTTTCGTCCTTGGCGGCCAGCATGCGCTGCGCAAGATATCCGCCGCCGCCCGGTTCGGAACCGGGATACCACACACTCCACCACTGTACGGCGATCGGAATAACCAGTACGGAAACCAGCAGGTTCATACTCTCGGGCGTATAGCCTCCGCCTTCCGCCGGAACCAGCTGTGGAAATAGCGATAGTTTATCCGCCACGGCCGGATGGCTGAACAGTGCAGACAGACTGCCGATCTCCGCTGAATTCACTGCAAAGACCGCCGCACCCACCGCGCCTATCATGGCAATGATGAACAAAACAAAGTCGGTAAGGAGGACCCCTTTCAAACCGCCGAGCGAGGAAAACAGCACCGTAACAATCGACGCCCACACAATGCAGTTGATTGGAGATAAACCGAGCATTACCCCGCCGATTTTGATCGCGGCCAGCGACACCGCCGCCATGATCATTATGTTGAAAAAGACGCCGAGATAGATCGCACGGAAGCCGCGCAGAAAGGCTGCCGTTTTCCCGCTATAGCGGATTTCGTAAAACTCCACATCGGTTAAAACCTCGGACCGCCGCCAAAGTTTTGAATAGATGAAAACCGTCAGCATACCTGTCAACAGGAACGCCCACCAGACCCAGTTGCCCGCCACACCATTCTTTCGAACAATGTCGGTGACGAGATTGGGCGTATCGGTCGAGAAGGTGGTCGCCACCATCGAAACCCCCAGTAGCCACCACGGCATGTTCCGCCCTGACAGGAAAAAGTCAGAGGAGCTCTTCCCCGCCTGCCGCGTACACATTATGCCGATGCTCAGCGCCAGCACGAAGAATCCTAAGATAAATCCCCAATCCAGTCCTGTCAGTTGCACGGCTTCTCCTTGAACTATGCGTCTTGCTGCCACCTGGGCTTACCGTCATAGACCCACCGATAATAATCGGATAATGTTAGCGCAGATGCGGCGGGTTCGTCGATAAAAACCTTGGCGGCCGGATGGTGCTGCAAAATCGATGCGGGCATGATGGCCGAGACCGGTCCCTCGACCATGGCCGCAACCGCTTCGGCTTTGCCTTCGCCAAAAGCCAGCATCAGGTTCATCCGTGCATCCATGATGGTGCCGATGCCCATGGTGATGCAGTGGTGCGGCACCTTGTTTTCGTCACCATCAAAGAAGCGAGCGTTGTCGGTCACGGTCTGCTGCGTCAGCGTTTTGATGCGGGTGCGCGATGCAAACGACGAGGTCGGCTCGTTAAAACCAATATGGCCATCGGAGCCAATGCCCAGCACCTGCAGATCTATACCGCCATTTGCAATTATGGTGGATTCATACGTTGCGCATGACAGAGGAATATCGTCGGCCATGCCGTCGGGGATATGAACCTTTTCCGGATGGATATTGATCTGGCTGAAGAGGTTTTTCCACATGAAGCTGTGGTAGGACTGCTCGTGTTCTTTTTCCAGCCCGGCATACTCGTCCAGGTTGAACGTGGTGACCTGGCTAAAGTCCAGCCCGTCTTCCTTATGCAGACGGATCAGTTCCCTGTAGAGCACCAGCGGCGTACTGCCCGTGGCCAGTCCCAGCACCGCGTTCGGCTTTTCGCGTACCAGTCGCGCCACGACGCGCGCCGCAGCCTCACTGGCCGCCTCTCCATTTTCCTTGATGATGATTTCCATTAGAATACCTCCTTTAAAGCTTCGGTGCCCATCGGGACATACTTGCCGCCTTCGATCATGTTGACTAATTCACCCTCCTGCCATTTGCGAAGGCGGTACAATGTTGCAAACGAACAATCCAGAGCAGCACCGCCCTGCCCGCCCACCAGTTCGCCACCCCGGCGGACGTTATCCTGCATCCACGCGGGCAGCAACAAATGGTATGGGTTTCGAGCCACCTCCTCGACATGCAGGGAAGTTGCAGCAACAAGATCGGCGACGGTTTTGATATCGGCCTCGACCATCAGGTTCGGGTCGTCCATTGCGCCCCAGTATTCCGTTTCCACCACGACACATGAAAAATCGGACTCCATTTTCTCCAACGCATCCACAACCAGAAAGTGAGTCGAAATATGCCGCGAGTTCCAATCCTTGGAGTGTGGTACAAAAATGATTTCCGGCCGGAAGTTTTCAAGAATCTGAACCATATCTTCGACTTCCAGTGCCTGAAAGTTTTCCGGTTCATGATGAATTTCCCAACCGAGATAGTTGCAGGCACTTTCCAACTCCCCGGCTCGGCCGGCCTGTCGTTCGACATCGCTTCCGAACGTGACTGGAATATTTATGATCTGCTTCCCCAGCTCCCTCATTAAGCGCAGCGGCAAAGCACCCGTGATGCACTCATCATCCGGATGTGGTGAGAACAACAGCACCTTTGATGCTGATTCCACCGGTTCCACTTTGCCGGAAACCGATACGCTCCTTGCCAATTCAGTCGCTCGCTTAATGCTTTCAACAAATTCAAGATATGGATTCATTTTGATTTTCCAACCATAGGAAGGCTTGCGGCGGCAACGGCCTGTCCATGCCGCTTGTCCTTCTCGTTCGGGGTTACGATTTCAATCCGCTCTGCCAGCACCGGAAACTCGGCGGCAAGCACCTCATTGGCTTTTTCAACAATGACCGCCCCGCCTTGTCCGCTGGTCACGCGACCCAGCAGGAGCACCTTTCTGATTTCGTAGAAGTCGGCATAGTGCGCAATTGAGTAGCCGAGATAGGTTCCAATAGTGGAATAAATTTTCGCGGCGCGTTCGTCGCCCTCGGCCATCCGTTTCTGCACTTCGACAAGTTGTTCGGGAAATGGCATGCCTTCCGGAAAATCAATGCCGGCCAGCGGGGCAAGCCGCGCCACGGCCTGCTGCGAGAAATACTGCACACCGCAGCCGATATCGCCCGACCATTCATCGACGGGGCCGTCTTCGCGATAGTCGACCGGTGCAAAGGCCAGTTCGTTGAGCATGGGTGTAATAGTACCGCAGGGTGTCACATAGCCAACAGCTTCGCTGGTTCCCATGGCCAGACCAAGGACAGCATTTTCATTCATCGACATCGAACCGGCCAGCGCGGTCACCTCACCGTCGTTGACAACGTCGAACGGAATGTTGCCCCATCGCTCTTTCAAGTCGAAAAAGATACGGCGCACCTTGGATTCGAAATCTGCCGAAGTGACTCCTCTGAAAAGCGAAGCCACGCGCACCTCATTATTGACGTAGATGCCTGCGGAACTGCCACCGACAGCATCAACCCGTGGCAGATGAGAGGCTGCACGCTGGAGCGTGTCGTTAATGCCTTCGATATGGTAGTTCGGATCGTTTTCGAAATAGGGATTCCATTCCATCTCTTCGGAAAAAACCACTTCGCCATCGATCACAGCAGCGCATTTTCGGTCGGAACCGCCGAGGTCGAATCCAATGCGGCACCCGTCGAGATGGCGACCGAGCGGCATGGAGGCTTCGTTGGCCGCAGGAATCTCCCCGAACGAACAGGTGTGGATTTCCAGTGGCTGAAGATATATCTGCTCTCCGAAAAAGGCATGGTCGAATGCTCGCTCGCCACCGGGTGAATAGATCGCGGCAAGTTTCTCGGTTAGACCGTCGCATCCTGCAAACAACACCTTGCATCCGCCCCGTTGCCAAAGTAAAAACTTAAGGATGCGCTCCAGATAATGGAGCGTCAGCTCCTCGTTATCTTCTGTCAGCGGCCGTATGGCTGTCTTGAAAATTGAACAGGTTTCGTCTGGACGCAACAACGCAATGGAAACTTCCACTGATGCATCCGCCTGCTGTAAATAGGCGCGGTTCCATAATACGGCCGGCACAAATTCCGGATCCAGTTCAGGTTTAATCGATACTTCAACTATCACAGTGTTTTCCTCTCAATTGAAGCAAGGAGGATGGAGCACCACAGATAAACCATAAAGGTTTATATTTTATGTTTATTAGCTATATTTTAACTATATTGACTTTTTCCATCATGTAGGCATTCTACCCACATGAAGGAGTCGCTGTTAAAGCTGATAGAACCACCGGATTATTTTTCCGGGATTGGTAAAAGCCAATTACCCACACCGACCAATGTGATCCTGTTTCTCCGGAAGACTAAAGAAATGCTGCAACAGGAAGCCCTGCAAAATCGATCGCACCACCGCTTCGTACTGGCTTTTAACCTCGAAACCGAAGGGCATGTGCATCTTGATAATCTCGCGCTGCCGTTCAACTCTGGACAGGCGCTGCTGATCCTCCCCTACCAGTTCCACCACTTCAGCCAGTTGGCCTCCAGCAAGCTCAAGTGGCTTTTCTGCACCTTCGAGCTCGAACCACGCACTTTCCTCGAACCATTGAGAAACAGGGTAATCAATACAGGTAACAAGACACGGCAGACCATGAAGGATTTATTGAATGAGTGGCACCAGCCCCATGCGGAACTCCAAGCAGCACAATTGCAGGCGATCTTACTGCACCTACTGCTTTCATTGAAGCAGGATCGCCAGGCATCGGGCACCGACATTCCACCGGAACCCCAGGACAACCTTCTGCGAACCATCAACCGCCTGATGGACGAATGGCGGGGCAGAACCGTTGTAGTGACCGACCTCGCCTATGCTATAGGCTATTCTGAATCGCGCCTGCGCGTTTTATTCAAGGACACCGCCGGAATACCGCTTGGAAGTTATATTCAGAACTACCGGATTAACCGGGCAATGGCATTGCTGCGAACCTCCACACTATCCATCGCCGATGTCGCTGAAGAGGCCGGCTTCGGATCGCCCCAGGCCTTTAGTCGTATCTTCAAAAAGAAAACCGGACACACCCCCCGCTCCTATCGTCAGTCACTACATTTAAATTAAGGTTCAAGACAACTGCGCGAAATGGGGTCAGCCGATGAATTTTAGAATCCAGTCTTTTTCCCTGCTCCATTCTATTGCGCACAGCTGACCCCTCTCTCCAATTGCCACTCCCGCCTTCGGGAACTCCCCCGAAAGCAAGTGGCTATTGTGCGCAAAGCGGTCCATAGGCCTTGACTGGATCCAGGGCACCATTCCCTTTGAAAAGATGGATCTGCTGTTCAGCTATCTATCTGATATA
>JAUVCG010000012.1 GCA_030595785.1 Kiritimatiellales bacterium
GTCCATCTGCCCTTTGAACAACGTCTGCATGACGCCTTGAATGCGCCCACGGCTAATAGTACGATACTGCGCATGGATGAAGAACATTTCCAGCGTCCGGATTGGGACGAATATTTTATGGATATCGCGCACGTGGTTTCAAAGCGTGGAAACTGCTGCCGCCGGAAAGTCGCCGCAGTGATCGTTAGCGACCGGCGGATTATCTCCACCGGCTACAATGGGACACCCCGCGGGATCGACAACTGCTTCGAAGGCGGCTGCCCGCGGTGCGCCAGTGACGCATCATCGGGGGAAAATCTTGGCGAATGCATCTGTGCACACGCCGAAGAAAACGCCATCGTGCAGGCCGCCTACCACGGAATCGCTGTGCGCAACAGCACACTCTACTGCATCCTTAGCCCCTGCCTGATGTGCACAAAAATGATTATTAACGCCGGCATCAAGGAAGTCGTCTACGAAACCGAATACCATTTCACCGAACAGGCTCGCGATCTATTTACCAAAGCCGGTGTGATGTGTCGGCAGTTTAAGCGGAAGTAAACCCGCCAGAGGTGACGATGTACTGGAGTATTGGAGTTATGGCGCACAGGGTAAAAACTCTGCTCGACCGGGTTGCGAAAGAAAGGCTACATCAAGCCCATACTCCTATACTCCACCCTTCCATAAGATCCGCGTTAATGATTTGCCTGACTTGCTTACTCTGTTTTCAGAATGCGTATAGCGAAACCAACTCAACCTCCTTTTCCTCCTGTTTCATCCCCGGCGAAGTGTCGAAGTACAAAGTGTCATGGATGGGCATTCCCCTGGCCTGGTCGGAACACACCACCAGTAGCATTGAGGAAGACGGGCGTAAACTGATCCGTATCCGAATGGTTTCCAGGAACTACAAGGCGTCCTCGTACATCTACAAGGTAAACGACATTACCGAGGTGGTCATCGATCCTGAAACCGCCCTGCCCCTGCGCCTCGACGTGATCGTTAACGAAGGCACCATTCACAGAAGTCACCTGACCACCTTCTATCACAACAAAAAAGTGGCGATTTTCCAGGACCGTATCAGCAAGGACATCAGGGAGGTGTCGATCAAAAGCGGAACCCAGGATATCTTCAGTTTTCTCTATTCCGCACGCAGCCGGGATTTGGACTTCCTGACTTCAGCGGAACATACCTTGTTCGTAGACGGCAAGCTTTACGGTCTAAGCCTGAAAATTCGAAAAGAAGGTAAGATCAAGCTTCAAGACTATGGGAACGTAGCCTGTGTTCAAATCGAGCCACTCGCCGAGTTCGATCGTCTTTTCGTATCCTTTTGGGTTTCCAAGCAGAAGCGCCGCATCATAACATGTGTAGAGGCCAAGGTGGCTGTAGGCCGGGTGAAAGTGAAACTGCAAACGCTCTCTGGAACCGGTGATGACTTTTGGGACAAAGAAGAGTAATGGAGCAAATATGAGCACGATAGTTGGCGTGATTCCTTCGCGCTGGGGGTCAACACGATTCCCGGGCAAGAGTCTTGCAATGATTGCGGGCAAGCCGATGATCCAGTGGGTTGTGGAGCGAGTGAAGCAGGCCCGCAAACTGGACGCGGTGATTGTTGCAACCGACGATGAGCGCATTGCCGAGTGCGTCCGGGCGCTGGATATTCCCGATGTGCGGGTGGCCATGACGCGCGATGACCATCCGACCGGCACTGACCGCATCGCAGAGGCTGTTCAGGACCTGAACATTGACGCGGTCATCAACGTGCAGGGCGATGAACCGCTCATCGACCCTGCTTTGATTGACGAACTGGCTGAAGTGATTGCATCCGGCGAATGGGACATGGCCACCGCTGCCACCCTCATCGAAGACGAAGCACAAATCAATGACCCATCCGTCGTAAAGGCCTTATTCAACCGTCATGGACAGGCGCTCTATTTTTCGCGCGCCACCATCCCGTACATCCGGGAATTCACCGGCGTCCCACCGGATGGAACATACTGGCGGCACATCGGCATCTATGCCTACCGTCGGGACTACCTTCTGAAATTTGTTGCCGAACCGCCTTGCGCGCTCGAGAACCTGGAAAAGCTCGAACAACTTCGGGCTCTTGATATGGGATGCCGTATGAAGGTCGTCAAAACGCGGGACTTCGGCATCGGAGTCGATACGCCGGAAGACATCGCCAAAGCGGAATGGTTGCTCCAACAAAGCCGCCCAGGCGACTGAATCCGCTGGAAAAGGCCGCTAAAGCAGTTCACCAGACCTGCGATCCTGGATGTTACCGCCTCGTTCTGTTACATCGCTGCTCTGCTAAAGCTCAGGTTCTTAACGCCGGCCGCCGCACAGGCGTCCATGACGTCGATGATCCGGCGGTGCACCGATTCATGATTCGGCAGGATGTTCACATAAAAGGGTGATCTCTGCGAATCCGCGATGCCCTTGAGGCCTTGCAATTGAGTCACAAGGTCATTGAGGTTTTCGTCTTTGCTCGAGAAGCGCATGCCATCCATCAGCACGGCACCGTCGGCGGTGATTTCAATCAGTGCCTCAACGGGGATGATGATCATCTCGCTCGGTTCGATGTTGGCAGGCAACATGAAGGAGATGTCCCCTTCCTTCTTGATAAGTGCAGCGGTGACCATAAAGTAGATCAGCAACAGGAAGACGACGTCAATGAGCGGTGCGACCTGCAGTTCAAGTTTTGTCTCTTCAATATTTTTTTGAAAATTCACAGAACACTCCTACTCTTCGAACGCGGAATAGATCAGATCACTGGCGCCCACTTTTGCGCAGGTCATCATGATCTTTTCGTTGGTCTTGTATTTTACTTCCTTGCCCGAGCGGATAAGGATGCGCAGATTGGGATCGGCCTCGATCTCTAGCGCCATTTTGTTCTCAAGCTGCCTGAAGTCTACCGGCATAGGACCAATGAACATTTTATCGTCCTTGTTCACCGAAATCACGAGCCGGCCGGTCGTGTCTTTCGGCACTTTGGCATAGGCTGCCTTAGGGATCTGCACCGACACCTTCTCATCGATAATGGTCGAGGCCACGATAAAGAAGATCAGCAGCAGGAAGACCATGTCGATCATCGGAGACATATCGACTTCGATATCTTCGTCAGCGTATTTGGGTTCGATTTTCATGTTTGGCTTCGCCTTTAATTATTGGAGTTTGATTTATGGAGCCAGAGTGACATTGGCTCGCAAATCAAACATCCCATCAAAAAAACTGCCCTATTCGCCGTCCATCTGTTCCAGGGTTTCGAGATCCATGAAGCTGACGGGCTTCTTACCGGTTTCAAGGGCATCGAACAGGAAACCGATATTGCGGCCCAGCGTGGCGAGGGTTTTCTGGAAGCCCTTCTTGAAATAGAAGAAGAAGAACATGGCCGGAATGGCGATCACCAGACCGGTCGCCGTCGTGATCAGTGCCTCACCAATGTTGGCAGCCAGCAGTTCCGGCTTGCCCATGCCCTGCGTACCCATGGTGTGGAAGGCCTTGATCATGCCCGATACGGTACCCAGCAGTCCGACCATCGGCGAGCTGGCCCCGATAATTGAGAGCAGGTCGATCGGTTTCATGAGCCTGGACATCTGCTCGACCGAGGCTTCCTCAACCGATTCCTTCACCTTATCAAAGTTAATCTCTACTTCACCGTCGAGGCATCGCTCAAGTCCGGCACCAAAGGCATTGGCAAACATTGACGGGTGCTTGCGGCAGTAGATCAACGCCGTCTTGACCTTCTTATTAAGCATCATGTCAAGCAGTTCAGGCATCTGCTCCGTGTGCAGCAAGGTTTTGGTGCGCAAGGAGAGAAAGTTCTGGATCACAAGAACTGTCATGGTGAACGAGAACAACCCTAACGGCCACATCGCCCAGCCCCCTGTCTTGACCAACTCAACCAGACTGGTCTTTTCCGCCAGCCCGGCCGCTGCTTCGGCTTCGATGCCTTCTCCCTGCGCCAGTACGCTTCCCGCCACGAGCAACAGTGCAATTATAAAGAGTCCCTTTTTCATTCTGTCTTCCTCCGTTTCCTTATTCAGATTCCATTTCCGTGCTTGTATTTACATTGGTTCCGGCTTCTATTTCCGCGTTTTCAGTACCATTGGTTCCAGCTTCGTTAGCCGCCTGTAAGGCCGTCTCAGCTTCAATTTTCGCCTTTTCCTCGGCTTCAATTTTCGCCTTTTCCTCGGCTTCTTTTTTTTCCTGCTCGGCCAATCGTTTTTCTCTTTTCTCGGCTGCTATTCTATCATCCTCGTCTTTTTTCGCAAGAATGGCAGCTTCAATGTCCGCGCCACCTAGACTGATCCATAGCTTTTCCGCATCGGCCGCAACACTGGTTCCATTGTACATGGTTTTCACCGCCCGGGCTGTAAGCATCGGTGAATTGGTGGTGATGACCGAGTTGGTTCCAAGCATGTCCACATAGAGGTTGGCGCAGAGCAGTTCGCTGGGTCCGAGCCATTCGACGTCGTTGGCATGGTTGAGAATAATGCCCGTAACGGTCCAGATTGCGACCTTAGGCCCCTGTTCCACCCGTTCGATACTGGCTTGCAGGTAGAGTCCCGCCGTCTCGGAGGTTACTTCGTTACGGATTTTTTTTGCTGTCTCGAGGTCGTTTTCGGCAATGGCCACGAGCGCGATATTGACTTGTCCGCGGTATACCATATTCGAATCGCTGCACTTCAACAGAACGTCAGCAGCCTCGCGCGCCTTTGGAAAATCACCATTTTTCCGGTATGCATCCATCAGCATGCAGAAGGGGTCGCGCATATTGTTTTCCACCACCATGTACTCCCAATAGGGTTCCATCAGGGGAACAAGCGTGGAAAGTGCGGCAGCATAGTCGCCCGAGTTGACTTGCTGCTCAACGGCAGCGGCATCATACTTGGGAAAGAAGGTCAGGCGGCTGATCTTCGAAATGGGTGCCGTCATGTTCCTGGTGGATTTAAGCGGTTGAAACGTCAGCGTACCGTCTTCCATCTTCTGGAGAAATACGCGCGCCTGCTTCCCGTTAATCGCCTCGAGCAAAGCCGGTGTACCGGACTGGACTTCCGGGGTCTGCGCCATCGCAACCACGGCGACAAGAGCCATCAAGCTGATCCATAAGCGTTTCATGATTCGCCCTCCGTCCCGGTCGCATCCGTTTCAGAAGGCTCCTCCATCTTCGGCTCTGCTTCGGCGTCAACGGCTTTGTTCGTTTCCGTCACAGCAGGTTCCTCCGAGTCCGTCTCCGTTTCAGGGGTAATCTCTGCATTCTGCTTCACTAAGGTGGTATCCACCATGTCCCCCGTGTCGACCGCAATGACGATGTTGGTCGTTCCTCCGGCGGCGAGATAGGTTTCTATTAGGGCGACATCGCTTGATCCAAGTTTCTTACGGGCCACTTCGGCCTGCGGCAGATCATTCACGTAGGTATCGTATAGCATGGCTTGGTAGGTCATGATCATTTCGTTCTCAAGACCCAATGTCTCGAGGCAACGCGCGCTGGCAAGATAACTCTCAGCGGCCCAGTAGCCGCCGGAATATCCCTTATACTGGACGTAGGTACGCTGGTAGAATCCAAAGGCATTGCGCAAATTGCCCTCCTTTTCCGCAACCAGCCCAAGCTGGTACGTGGCCTGCGCCACCGGCTCGCCGCGCCAACCCGGTATATTCTTAACATACATATTTGCTTTACGTGCACCTTCGAGATCGCCCTCAGCAAGCAGGATTTGCGCTCTCATCAACTGAGCCCAGACCACGTCGCGGTCATGGCCATAGGTCTCCTGCGCCTCCTCGATGGTTATGAGGGCGGCTTCATAATCCTTTTCGTCATACTGGCCATAGGCTCGCAGCTTGTAGGCCGCACGCATGTAGTCGGACTCCTCGAACCGGGTGATAAAGATGTTCAGCAGTTCCTTGGCACGAGAATAGTCCTTCATCTCGAACGAGGCGGCGCAGATGGCGGCAAGGATCGGCGGCGAGGCCGCCTTCAAATCAGGAAGTTCTCTAATCAACTGCTTGCCGAGCTCGACCTCGGTATAGTCGAGTTTGGCCATGGTCACGCGCAACCGCAACTGCAACACTAAATTGTCTGTGGAATCCAAGGCGGCCTGGAGATCTGCCATAAGCTGATTTTGCGCTTCGAGGCTAAGCCAGATGGCCGACACCTTGACGAGCTCAGCAATCATCATGTCCACGCCGTCCTGCTGCAGGTCTGTGCCGAACCTGACAATGGCATCCAGATAGGTTTCCACCGCTTCGTCGACAAGCCCCAGCTGAATCTTGGTCTTTCCAATCCAGAAGAGGGCCTTGGCTATATCGGCATCGGCCGCCCACGTATCAAGGTAATTCTGCACGCCGTCGACGAGAGCGATATATTTGGCCTCGGTAACGGCCTCGTCATCGGCGGCTTCGGCATCGGCCTCGTAGACCTCGGCCATCTTGAAGGTGGCATAGGTGGCCTGCTTGACATTCTTGAGGACCACAGCAGCGGCAACGGCGCGTTTGTAGTCAGCAATGGCTTCGTCCAGCAACCCCTCAGATCCATAGAGGTCACCACGCATGCTGCAGGCATTGGGGTAGACGCCGGAATCGGGGAAGGTATTGATCACCAGTGTGAAGCGTTCACTCGCCGCACTATAATCTTCCAGACCGAAGAGGCAGATCCCGCCCTGGAAATAGGCTTCGTCGATCCAGTCCCCCAAGGGGAATTCCTTGATATATTGCTCAAAGATCGGCCACGCCTCTTCATACTTCTGGAGGTACAACTTCGACGCGCCATACCAATAGAGTGCGTTACTCTCCTGATCTGACTTTGGAAATTCGTCGAGCACCCGCTTGAACCCTTTTTCGGATGCTTCGTAATTGAACAGCATCAGATCGGCAACGGCTTGCATAAAGTAGAGCTCGGAATCATACTTCACGATGAGCGTATCATTGGTGCGCGTAAAGTTGTCAATGTACGGGAGCAGTTCTTTGACCTCATCCATGGACTTGGTCTCATGGTAGTGTCCCGTAAGTAAATAGGCGATCTGGCGCGGGATGGCCCCCTCCTTATGTTGCCCTATGTAGTCGAGCCCGCGCTTTTTAGCCTCGTCCACTTCAGCGAGGTTATCAATCAGGATATTGATCACATCGGCGATGGCGCGTTTGCCCAAATCGTCATCTGGAGCCACCGTGTAGACCTTGTCGAAAAACCGTACCGCTTCCCAATAGCGATCAACCCGTTCGTAGAGCTGCGCCATGCGGTAGTCGATATTATTTTCATAGGCCGGAAGCTGCTCCAGCGCCTTGATCAGGTTTTCAAGTTCGAGGACCTCCCGGGGGGTCTGCTCCTCCTCGGGCTCAGCTTCCGCATCCGCAGCGTTCGGCTTTTCTTTCTCTTCATCACCGCCGCCGAAAAGCAGCAACTCGGCTTCGCTTACCGCCATGCCCAGTTCCGGTGTCATGCCGGCACCGAGACGCAGCATACGCAACCGCTCCTGCTGGAAGGCAATAACCTCATCGCGGGGAATAATCATGCGGTAGAGCGGCAGAGCACTGTCGTACTCCTTCGCCGTATAGAGTGCCGCTGCAGCGTTCATCAGTGCCAGATTCACCCGAATGTCGTAGCGCGCATCGGTGCGGTAAAGCTGCGGGATCCAATCCGTGATACGCGCGAAATCCGGAATTTTGATCAGGGCGTTGATCACCTGCATGATGGCATATCCCTTGCGTTGATCCTCCGTCGTTTTTTCGATCACATAGGTGAAGGGATCGATGCACTCCGCCCATTGCCCAAGGCCGTACTGGGCTTCGCCGAGGGTCAGGTTCAACAGAGTCAGTTCGTCCTGCGTGTATTCCGGGTCGTCTTCTTTGTTGTTGACGGCAAGGACATTCGATTCGTCGCTATCCGTGGAAACGGCCTTCACCACAACAACCGGGTTTTCGTTATATTCCAGTGCGGTCTCAATGGCCGTCACGCATTTTTTGAAAGCGTTTTCGTCAGGGGAACCGCCCGGAAATTCAGGCTTCCCTATTTCGTAATAGCAGGTGGCGAGCATCTTCATCCCCTGCCTGGTATATTTGCACAGCGGCTTGTCGATATAGTCCTGAAGAACTTCGGCCGCCTCTTCGAGCCGGTTCTCCTCAATCAGGATGGTGGCAAGCTTGAAGCGGATGTCCTGCGCGATGGAGATCACGCGATCTGCATTCGAACCCTCGACCATTTCGAGATAACGGCTCATCATCACGGCGGCATCGGAATACTTCCCGGCCTCCATCAATGAGAGCGCTCCCTTTAGCAGCGCCCCCGGACTCTCGTCCTCTGCCGCCATGATCCCTATGTTGATAAACAGCACCAAAAAAACGGTCGATACGCACCGCCGAGCTGTTGATTTTCCTATATGCCCCATAAAAACCCTTAATCGGATTAATCCTTCAGTTTCCCCATCAGATGCCCTGTCGGATCTGACACTCACCAAAATCTCGAAGTACAAGCTGAACCATACCGTATAAAAAATCCACCTTTTTCTTCTTTTTTTCGATGCAACAATCCATTTGACGGATTGCGCGCTCACTTCTCTTTTAACGCACCCGCATTCGCCGCCCGAAAACGCGGCGCAGAAAGGCTACATTTCTTCTTCGCTACAAACGGTATAGAGCCAATTGAGCAACGATTCGAAGCGCGGATCGACGTTTAGATTCGCCAGATCCGGATCGGTTTTCATCCAATCATAATCGCCATATCCCAAATCGATAGCTTTCGTCAATGCCTCGAAGGCTTCGTCGGAATGATGGGTAAGCGCGTGAGAACAGCCCAGATTGTACCAAACAAGATCGTCGTTAGGCAGCAGCTGGCTCAATTGGAGATCAATCGCCAGCCCTTTTTCGTATTGCCCGGTTTTAGTGTAAAGCTCTGCAAGCGCCTGTAAAACCTCAAGGTCTTCGGGCAGGCGCCCGGATATCTTTTCGAGGAATTTGAGTTCGACGGTATTGTGATGGGCATAGCCCTTTGTTCTATCCTTGCTCATGAAAAAACCTACCGGATCCTATCCGATTTCTCGTTGTGTGGGACCGGTGTAGATCTGCCGCGGACGGCCGATACGGCCGTGCGGATCCTCGTGCATCTCCAACCACTGCGCAATCCACCCCGGAATGCGGCCGATGGCGAACATGACGGTGAACATGTCGGTCGGAATGCCCATGGCCCGATAGGTCAGTCCCGTGTAGAAATCAATGTTCGGATAGAGACTGCGGCTTTGGAAATAGTCATCCGCCATGACGGCTTCCTCCAATTCCTGAGCCAGATCCACGAGCGGGTCTTTCAAGCCCATCTGGTCCAGCACATCCTTACACATCTGCTTGGCCACTTTCGCACGCGGGTCGTACGACTTGTAGACGCGGTGCCCCACTCCCATAAGCCGGAAGCTGTTGTTTTTATCCTTGGCCCGTTCGATCACCTTCTTTACGTCGCCCTTGTCCTTTTTGATGATCCGTTCGAGCATTTCGATGACGTGCTGATTGGCTCCGCCGTGCAGCGGTCCCCACAGTGCGCAGATGCCGGCCGAAATCGATGCATATAGATTGGCACCGGAACTGCCCACCATTTTCACCACGGAGGCCGAGCAGTTTTGTTCGTGGTCGGCATGGAGGATCAACAGCTTGTTCAGCGCTTTCGCGCAAACCGGATCCGGCTTGTAGTCGTTGACCGGGGTCCAGAACATCATGTTTAGAAAGTTTTCACAGTATGTCAGGTCATGCCGGGGTTGTACGATGGGATGTCCGATCGATTTATTATAGGAGAAGGCGGCAGCGGTCCGCATTTTGGAAAGCAGGCGGGTCACCTTGAAGTCCACATTTTCCTTCCTGCTGCTTTCCAGTTCCGGATAGAACGACGAAAGCGAGACGGCCATAGCCGATAGCGTGGCCATTGGATGGGCGTGGTCCGGGTAGTTATCGAAGAAGTGGCGCATATCCTCATGTATCATCGAATGGTTGTTGAGGTGCGAGGAAAAGGCCTGATGCTTCTTTTTATTCGGCAGCTTTCCATGGACCAGCAAGTAGGCCACATCAATAAACTGGCACTTATCGGCAAGGTCATTGATGTCGTATCCACGGTAGCGAAGAATCCCTTCTTCGCCATCAATAAAGGTGATGTCGCTCTTGCAGCACCCTGTGTTTACAAAACCGGGATCGTAGGTGATACATCCGGTCTCTTTTCTCAACGTGCGAATGTCGATGCCAACTTCAGCCTCCGATCCACGTATTATTGGTAATTTAACGGTCTTTTCGCCGATTTTAAGTTCGGCCACGTCTTCGTTATTTACATCTGGCATACAAATCTCCCTAATCCTTTTCACAGGTTGAATGCCCACAAAAATACGGTTCTCCGCCCCGCTTGCAAGATAAAAGCGGAAACGGAGTGCATTCGGGCAGGTCTGGAGGGGCTTTGAGCTGCGTTCTTTTTTTAATCATTAGTGTTGCACGCCCCCGCGCTTTTATGTTTTATCCACGGGTCTTTCAACAAAAGGAACAACGGATATATGGCTAAGAAAAGCAAAGTTGCAAAAAATGAACAGCGAATCAAGTGCGCGGAAAAGTACCGTGACCTTCGCATCGAGCTGAAGAAATCCATCAAGAGCCCGACGACCTCCCCCGAGGATCGCATGGCCGCCGTCCGCAAGCTCCGCTCGCTTCCGCTCGACGCCAACCCCAACCGTATAATGAACCGTTGTTCCGTCACCGGACGTCCGCACGCGGTCTACCGCAAGTTCGGCCTCTCCCGTATCACCCTTCGCGAAATGGCTTCTGAAGGCAAGATACCGGGCATGACCAAGGCCAGCTGGTAACAAATCCGTTTCGTTGAAGGATTCAGACACCTCGCTCACTGCGGGGTGTTTTTTTTATTTATATACCCCATTTCCGGGGGACGCTTTCCTTCGCTTCACCCCACAGGGGAAAGCGTTGTTCTGACGCGATTCGACTAAAAATACTGGCGCCCCGCAAAAGGGACATAAACAAAAAAAACCGCCCCTTCTGAGGGCGGCTTGCTGCATCCAACGTTTGGAGAGCTAGGCTTTTTTGACCGCTCCGGAGCGCAATGCCTTGGTGGAAACCCACACGCGCTTAACGGTTCCGTTTTCGTCTCTAATGCGAACACGCTGCAGGTTCGGCTTGAACGTACGCTTGGTTGCGCTGGTCACGTGCAGACCAATCCCGCCTTTTTTCTTCGCCAAACCCTTGCGGACAATACTGCGCCCGGAAATGGTTTTCTTCCCTGTAACTGCACATTCTCTAGCCATTGTAAATTCCTCTGTAATAGGTTCCGGAAATCTCGGTTGTCTCAAATAAGAGCTTGGGAATTTAAGGTTTCCCGGCGGCTTTGCAAGGCTAAAAGGCAGGTTTTTAAACCAATTCCGAGAAGACCGAATTGCTAATAAACAGGGCATCTGCTGTCAGCGCCAGCCGGTTTCCCTCTCTTTGAAGCAAGCCCTCTTCGATCAGGTCGTCGATGACGGGCCCGCACAGCTCATCGACGCTCGTCCCGGACAGCCGTTCAAACGCCGAGAGATCGACCCCCTCCGTCAGGCGCAATCCCGTCACTAATCGTTCGCGGGCTTTCGCCTCGGTCCCCAGCCGCTCAAGCTCGCCGAACGGATTCTCATTTTTCAACAGCTGGTCGCAGTATCCCTGCAGGTCGCGGACATTACCGTAACGCGCGCCATTCCAGTGCGAATGGGCCGACGGACCGCACCCGAAATACTCGCCGCCCTGCCAATAAATCAGATTATGCAGGCATTCGCGATCAGGTCGGCAAAAGTTGGAAATTTCGTAGTGCCCGTAACCCGAGTCTTCCAGCAATGCCTTGACGGCAAAATAGTTATCCGCCTCTTCGTCGTCGCCGGGCGGAATTATCCGACCCGCGTCCCGATCGTGTGTCATTGGTGTGCCCGGCTCATAGATCAGGTTATAATAGGACAGATGTTCCGGATCCAAATTAATCGCCATTCGCGCATCAGCGAGGACATCGGCCTGCGTCATGCCCGGGATGCTTTGGATCAGGTCAATATTCACATTGTCGAATCCGGCATCGCGCAGCATCTGGAATCCTTCGACGGCCTGATCGGCTTCGTGGATGCGTCCAAGCAGACGCAGCGCCTTATCGTTAAAGGATTGCACACCGATCGACACCCGGTTGACTCCACCCTCTCTCATAATGGACAGTTTTTCCGGGGTGAGCGTGCCCGGGTTGGCCTCGCTCGAAAATTCGACCACACAGGAAAGAGTGATCGTACGCTTGATGGCCTCAAAAAAATCTGAGAGTTTTTCAGGGGCCAATGCCGTAGGCGTACCTCCACCAATAAACACCGTATCCGGTAAAAACTCTTTCGGCAACCGCTGCAGCTCGGTTTCCAGGCATTGGATAAATAGGTCGATGTTGTCCCATTCATTAGGAGTGAGCTTATAGAAATCGCAATATCTGCATCTCGCAATGCAAATGGGCACATGAATGTATAGGCCAGTCATCAGTTGTCAGTTATTCGTTAATTGGTTATTAGTTCATTGCCCTTGATAGGGCTACCGGCTAGATTGCTCCGGAGTTTCCCGATAACCAATAACAAATAACCGACAACTACTCCGCCCGATGCCAAAGATCCGACTCGATCAACTGATGGTTCAGCGAAAGCTGGCCGAAAGCCGCGAGCAGGCACAGCGCCTGATCCGCGCCGGTATGGTACGTGTGAACGACCAGCCCGCCGGAAAGCCGGGCCATTCGTTTGCCGGCGATGTCGACCTCTTCGTAAAGGAGAAGGAAAAATATGTCAGCCGCGGCGGACTGAAGATTGAAGGGGCCCACAAGCAGTTCGGCTTCGCTCTCGGAAACGCGGTCTGCCTTGATATCGGCTCCTCCACCGGCGGCTTCACCGACTTCATGCTCCAGCACGGGGCGGCCAAGGTCTATGCCGTTGACTGCGGAACCAATCAATTACACTACAGATTGCGCCAGGATCCCCGCGTCGTCGTCATGGAAAACACCAATGCGCGCTACCTTTCCGAAGAGGCTATTCCTGAGAAGGCCGACTTTTGCAGCATCGACACCTCATTCATCTCGCTCACCAATATCCTGCCGCCGCTCAAGCACCTGATGAAACCCGGCGGGCATATCGTTTCACTCATTAAGCCACAGTTCGAAGCGGGAAAAGAGCAGGTTGGAAAAGGTGGCGTCGTGCGAGACCCGGCCGTACACGAAGAAGTCATCGAAAAGATCAAGCGCTTCGGCACCGAAGAGCTTGGCTTTCAGTGGCTGGAGCTCTGCACCTCACCCATAACAGGACCCGCAGGAAACGTCGAATTCCTCGCCTATTGGCAGGTCTGATACTCCCCCTTGTTTCCGAAAACCGGGCTTGCGTTGTTCGGGTTTCAGAATATCGAATGCACGGAGACGCATGGTTTCGGAAAGCGCATTCATCTCTTAGAAAAAGGGACCTATATGTGCCACTATCGCTGAGGACCTACAACCGTCTACTCAAGGCGCAATGGCACACCTCCACTACTCATTTTTTGATAATCTCCTATGGCCTTATCCCTCGGAAATCTCTAAAGTGCGTAGCTGATAATTTATGGGAGAATTAATCATGTACGATGAGAGTATTGTTGAACAAGCCATTGCTGTTCATACCAAGACCTATGGAACCGAGCCAACTGCAGTAGCCTACGCTCCCGGCCGCATCGAGGTGCTTGGAAATCACACCGATTACAACGAAGGCACTGTCCTTTCCGCCGCCATCAACATGGGCCACTGCTTCTGTATTTCAGCTTCCGATAAACCCGGCGTACGCCTGACCGCAGGCGACCTCCTCGAAACAACCGAATTTGACCCCGCATCCGACGAGCGCCTGCCCAAAAACCTCCAGTGGGCCAACTATGTTAAAGGCGTCATGTTTTACCTGCGCGGCCAGAAGGTTGAGAACGACTCCGTTGACTGTACGTTCCTCGGCTCCAACCCCATGGGAGCCGGGCTATCCAGCTCCGCCGCGCTCGAAGTTGCCACCGCCTTCGCCGTGCTCGAATACACCGGAAAAACACTCGGAAAAGATGAGATCGGCATACTCGCCCAGGCCGCGGAAAACAACTTTGCCGGGTGCAATTGCGGACTGCTCGACCAGTTTTCCAGTATTTATGGCGTTCATCACGGCCTCATCCACAGCGACTTCCGGAGTCTGGAAACCTACCCGGTCATGCTGCCCGACGATGTCGTCTTCCTGATGATCAACCCGCACATCAAACACGTCCTGGCCGACTCGCCATATAACGAACGCCGAGTCAGCTGTGAGCTGGCTGCGTCCGAACTCGATGAACTGCTCGGCCACCCGGTCAAGGCCCTTCGCGATGTTTCGTGGGAAGAATTCGAGGCTAACAAGGATAAGATCAATTCCGAAGCCGCCCAGCGCGCAACCCACGTCATCGGAGAAATCACCCGTGTTGAACAAGGGGTTAAACTTCTTGCCGAGGGCGGTAAGCTCATCGAATTCGGGCAATTCCTTTACGATTCGCACGAAACCTCCAGAACCGCATTTGAAAACTCGTGCGGCGAGCTCGACATCGTCGTAGAGGCTGCCCGCGAAGCCGGCGCACTCGGCGCCCGCCTCTCCGGCGGCGGATGGGGAGGCAGTGTCGTAGCCCTCGTCCACGCGGCCGATGCCGACGCCATCTGCGAGAAGATCGTGCACATCTGCAAGACCAAGGGACTCGAACCCACGGCGGAAATCATTATTCCTTCCGCGGGTGCAACCGTTGTAAAGTAAGAACTGCTGTGCATTGTGTACTGCGTATGGGCCGGAAGACGGGGATCAATACGTAATACGCAGTACGCAATAAGGAGAAATTAAAATGAAAGTACTCGTTGCCGGCGGCGCCGGATACATTGGAAGTGTTACCGCCGAAATGCTCTGCGAGGCAGGTCATGAAGTCATCGTTTTTGACAACCTTGAGCGCGGTTATCAAGCCGCCGTCGATCCCCGGGCAAAGTTCCTGCAAGGTGATCTGCGCTACAAAGAGGATATCAAGAGTGCCCTTCTGGCCGAGCGCCCCGACGCGGTTATCCACTTTGCGGCTTACATTGAAGTCGGCGAATCCATGAAGGAGCCGATGCCCTTCTTCGAAAACAACGTAAGCGGATCACTCAACCTGATGTCCGCCATGGTAGAATCCGGCTGCAAAAAACTGATTTTCTCCTCCACCTGCGCCACCTATGGCACGCCCGAGCGCATGCCCATGGACGAAACCCTGCCGCAGCATCCCGAATCGGTCTACGGCGAATCCAAGCTGCTCTGCGAAAAAATATTCCAGTGGGGACAGGAAATCCACGGCATCGAGTGCGTATTCCTGCGCTACTTCAACGCCTGCGGCGCAACGGACAAATATGGCGAATCACACCATCCTGAAAGCCACCTCATTCCGCTCGTGCTCCAGGTACCGCTTGGCCAACGCGATAAAATCTATATCTTCGGCAATGACTACGAGACCCGCGATGGCACCTGCGTGCGCGACTACATCCACATCAAGGATCTCGCACAGGCACATATTCTAGCCCTTAAGCCCGGCATCCGCGGAGGGTACAACCTCGGCAACGGTGACGGCTACACCGTCAAGGAAGTCATCGATGTCTGCCGCGAAGTAACCGGCCATCCGATCCCCGCCGATCTTGAACCCCGCCGCGCGGGCGACTGCACCGCGCTCGTTGCCGATGCCACCAAAGCCAAGACCGAACTTGGATGGGACCCGCAATTCGCCGACCTTAAACAAATCGTACAGAGCGCGTGGGACTGGCATCAGGCAAACCCGGACGGCTACGCGTCGTAACAAATCCAAAGGGGACAAGATAGAGATGAAAATCCTACCATTGATAATCATACTAGGCTGCAGCACAGCACACGCCGAATGGTATCGCGTGAATACGGTACCCTCCTACAATACGATCAGGGCCGCCAAAGCTGACGGTGAAAATCAACCGATTACTATTCGCATTCGCAACCTTGAAAAAATCGAGTACATCCAGCCGCATCCTGAGAAAGTATTAATTGGCGGTGAGGAAGCGATTTCCCTGGCCAAAAGAGTGCTGCAAGGCCAAATGGTCTGGGTTGAGAACCTCGCTCCGGAAGAAGGTGCGTATGTCGCGGATGTATACCCCTCTTTTGAGCAGGTCATTACGGCCTACAAGGAAAAGCGAATCGCCAATGGCGATAATATAAGCGAGAGCACCAAGGTAAAGCTGAAGGTCATCTACAAACAAATGCTGGCCGACTTTAACCTTGCTTCGCTCTCGTTCGACACAGGCAGTCAGCCACAGGACGTCACCGATGATGCCCGAAGAAAACTACACGATATCTACAGGGGAATGCTTGCTGACATTCGCTCGGAAATACCTAAAACGAAAAGCCTGGGAAATACGGATAAGACCGTAATAGAAAAAGGGTACGAAGGCGAGTACCAACGGGCCATGTTCACTGCCGATGCGATTTTATGGTTCAATAAGAATGGACAATATCTTCAACCCTCAGGCCAAAAGCTTTTTGTAGCACTTCTGCTCAGCTTCCAAACCGACGCAAGCCAGAATGCCCGCTACACCATGCACAAAATTGAAACCATCATGAAAAAGGAACTCCTTTTCAAAGAATTGTTCATGAATACCTCCGATTTTGAGCAGGGCAAGTTCACCTACACCTGCCTCGAGTGGTTCAAAAACAGGGGGCAATACCTGCCGGATGACGTGCAAAATGTGTTTGTTAACTGGGTAAGGATCTATCAACAAGCGCACAGCACTGAGAATGGTTTCATGAAGCTGCGGCTTCAATGGATGATGGATAACAACGGGCTTTATCAGGATTTCCTAGAACTGGGGAACTGATTCTTTCTCCGCCTTCGCTGCATGGATATCCTTTATCTGCAGCTGAAGGCTGGTGTTTCCATTCCATCGGTTTTCCTTGAGGGTGAAGGCGATATCCAGCCTTCCGTCAGGCAGGCGATCCAGCGAATAATCAAAGGCTATTGCATCAAACTTTTGTCCATTACAAGCCACTGAAAGCTTTACGTGTTTTTGCCCTACCACGCGGGGTTTACCAAGGACATCAATGTTGTAGAGCGCCCATACAGGTTCCGGATTATCCTGCCCGAATGGATGCAATCGTTTGAGCTGCTCAAAAAAATTCCAGTCCAGTTCCTTGCCCGAAACCTCGGCATCGATATGCTGCAGAGGAGAAAGGTCGAGCGCCTTCAGATCGGACGATGTCGCGGCGGCGAACGCGGCCTTGAATGCATCCAGGGAATCGGCGGTAAGCTCTACTCCGGCGGCCATCTTGTGACCGCCGTATTTGATGAGGTGTTGATTGCAGGCGCGCAATCCTTCGAGCACGTCAAACTCATTTATGCTACGGCACGAACCGCGCGTATTGCCGCCTTCGTCGACACCCATCACGATGGCTGGGCGGTTATAATGCCGTGAAACACGTGAGGCCACGATGCCGACTACTCCGGGGTGCCACCCTTCTCGCGCTACCACCAGACCAAAGTGTTTTTCAGGATCGAAATATTCATCGATTTCTGCAAAGGCCGCATCGGCCATTTCCTTTTCGATGCGGCGTCGTTCGGTGTTGGTTTCGTCAAGAAGTTTTGCAATCCGCCGGGCTTCGTCGGCGTCGTCGGTTACGAGCAACCGCAAGGCCTGCATCGGCTGTCCAATGCGGCCGGCGGCATTGATGCGCGGGCCGAGCTGAAAGCCGAGATGATAGGTATCGGCCTCTCCGCGCATTCCTGCAACGGCCTTGAGTGCACGCAGCCCTTCCCATTTTGTTGCGTTCAGCGCGTTCAGTCCGTAGTGGACAATGATCCGGTTTTCATCGATCAGCGGCACAATATCTGTGACGGTTCCGAGGGCAACGATATCGAGGTAGTCGCGCAGGTCTATGTGTTCAGCAGCAGTATTCCCGCTGGCGCGCCCGGCCTTGAGCAGTGCATGCGAGAGTTTGAACGCCACTCCTGCCCCGGAAAGAATTTCAAGGGAGGGCGCTTTTTCTCCTCGACCAAGCTTTGGATTAATGAGGGCAAAGGCGGTAGCGGATTGATCACCCGGCTCGTGGTGATCGGTCACGATCACATCGATCTCCCGGGCTCGTGCGTGATCCACGCTGTCGACGGAGTTGGTTCCGCAGTCGACGGTAACAACGAGCGTAGAACCGTGCTCTTCGAGACATCGATCAAGCGCCTCGATCGAAAGGCCATAGCCTTCATCAAGCCGGTCGGGAATAAAGGGTTTCGCATCGGCGCCAAGCGCGGAAAGAATGCGTGTGAGCAAAGCGGTGGAGGTCACACCATCTACGTCGTAATCTCCGAAAATGGAGATGGTTTCGCCGGCATCGATGGCTTTCCATATCCTGGAAACCGCCTTTTGCATATCGGGAAGCAGATAAGGGTCGGACAGTTCACTGAGGCGCGGATTAAGGAATGCCTCGATTTCATCCGGTGCATGGTGACCGCGCAGGATGAGCGCGCGTGCGAGGGGCACGGGCAGACCGGTGCGGTCGGCGGTTTCGCGCACGGCCATCTCATCGATAGGCTTGAGTTTCCAACGTCTGGACATGGTGGCCGCTTTCGACTGGCTACTGGCTTCCCGCCCGGAAAAACCGGTATAAAAGGGATTTAATCAAGATCTTCACATCTTCGAACAGTGATCGGATATGGGCATACCACAGCGAGTCCACAAGCCGGTCGCTGTCCCTGGAATAGTCCGCGTAGGAAAAGACCGCCGGATAGTACTGCGACAGCTGCCTGACGACTTCATCATCATCCGGATGGCGCATGGGGGGCTGGCCGCAGACGAAGAGTCGACCGCGCAGGGCCAACAGGAGCCACGGAAAACGGTCGAGCGTTGCCGCACGAAAAAGGCGATAGACCACCGACTTCCGGGGTTCAAGCTTTCGGAAAACAGGCAGTTTGACAAACCCGGTTCGCGGGTCATGAAAGATCCCCTCCTCGTATGCACCGATGCGGGTTAACCGCACCAAAGGATAGAGAATGACGAAGGGGATCACCTGAACGATGGCTACACCGAGTGCAAGGAACCAAAGGATGATGTACCTCACCAGATCCTCCGTGCGCATTTCAGGCCGATTCCGGGCCACGAGCCATGAATCGTCGATTTCAATGGTCGTGCCGTCCTTCGCACTGACCAGGCGGTTTCCGGAGACGATCTTGTTTTCGATTTCGAGGTTCTGCCCGATATAGGTATCCTGAAGAATCAGGCAATTGGTAAGCCGGGTATTGGAGTCGACAATGACATGGTCGGCCACCACCGCCCTGGGGCCGATTGTGGTCATGGTTCCAACGCTGCAATCGTTGCCGATAATGAGCGGCGGGCGGAGGTGCGCCGAGGGCGGGGTCAGCACATTGTAGCCGACTGAACTGCAGTCCGCCTCCGAAAAGCCGGAGGTGAGATAGCGTGAAGATTCGCCGGCCACCATTTTCATGTTGAGATCGAAATAGGCCGGAATGCCCTCGATGGCATAGGGGTGCAGATGGATCTGTTCCAGCCCGCGACCGGATTCCATCTGCCCGTCCAGCATGGTCTTGACTTCGCTGTCGTTCTTGCCGAAAAGGAACAGGGTTCTGCCCCCGGACATATAGGTACAGGCTTCCAGAGCTTTAAAGCCTGCCGGATCGTAGGCCTGCCGACGACGCAGAAAGAAGGCTCCGCCAATGAACAGCAGTCCATCGTTCCAGCGGTCGGAAATCGTCTTTAGATAGTCCAGCGGCTGCTCACTGGCACGCGCAAAACTGTATTGGATTTCCACGCCCCAACGGAAACCTGTTCCGGCGAATTCTTCAACCTGCTCTGCACCTTCACCCAAAATGACCTGCACGTGGCTGATCCCTATTTCAGCACAGGTTTCAAGCCAGTAATCCAGAAGCGGGCGATTCGCCACGGGCAGCAAAGGCCAGGGCGTGTCGCCCAGGTCTTCGGCCCACGGCAGGGCTTCGGCGGTATAGAACACGGCTTTCATGGGTGATCAGGGCAAATGCTCAGTTAAACTTTTTCAAAGCATCATCGACGGTGTCGTAGATTTCGAAGACCTTGTAGGCTCGGGTAATTTCGAACACCATGCGGGGCTTTTTCTGCAGGCAGGCGATTTTCATGTCGCCCCCCTCTTCGCTGATTCGCTTGAGCACGGCAATTAAAGTGCCCAGCCCGGCGCTGTCCATGAAATCGACCTGCTTAAGGTCTGCAACAAAGTTCTTCACGTCCGGTTCGACCGCCTGCCAACTGGCAAGCTGTTCGCGGAAGGCATCCACAGTGGCCGCCGTTAATGCATGGCCCACTTCGATAATACCTACGCCTTGTTCTTTTGAACAGGTAACAACCATCTTTTACTCCTTAATGTGCCCCCCGGCCAAACAGCACGGCGGGGATTGTTTTGATGAGAATAATAATATCTTTGAGAATGCTCTGGCTGCGAATGTACTGCATGTCGAGGGTCACCAGCTTGTCAAAGGGAATTTCCGAACGCCCCTGGATTTGCCAAAGGCAGGTCAATCCCGGCTTTACGTATAGGCGCTTCCGATCGGAAAGGGCATACTTCGCCACCTCTTCCGGAATGGGCGGACGGGGGCCGACCAATGAGAGATCCCCCACGAGCACATTGAGGAACTGGGGCATTTCATCGATGCTGAACCGGCGTAGAATCCGACCAACCCGCGTAATGCGCGGATCGTTTTTCATCTTGAAGATTATACCATCGCCCGATTCATTTTGATCGAGCAGTTGTTCCTTCATCTCTTCCGCATTGCGGCACATCGAACGAAACTTATGCAGTTTGAATTCGCGGCCATACAAGCCGACACGCTTCTGCATCAGCAAAACCGGAAAGCCATCGTCAATCAGAATGCAAACCGCCACCACAAGGAACAGCGGCATGAGCAACACCAGGGCCGAGAGACTAACGGCGATGTCTACCGCCCGCTTGATCACAAGCAGGCTGCGCAGGCCGACCTCCCAAAAAGCCAGCCGCAAACGCTGCTTCCACTTCAGGATGGTGACATCTGCCTTCGTCACAGGGATATCCATGGTTTCAAATAATTCGCGACGGGCTTGATAGATCGATTCTCTCATGTTTCCTCCTGATCGATAATCGTGCAATACGTCATGTTTTCATCCTCCACCCGATAGCGTTCGATGCGGTCGGAAATCGCGTTCGTAATGGCCAGGCCGCGTCCGCGCTCACCCATATACTCCTCGTCCAGGTCATAGCTCAGGGCCTCCTCCAGATCCCACTCCTCCCCCTCGTCCATCAGTACCAGTTGGCAAACGTTCCCATCCACCCGCACCTGCAGCCAGAAAGAATCGTCTTCATTCAGACCGCCATGTTCGACAAGGTTTGCGCCGAGCTCCATCACCAGCAACCGCACCAGACCGGCCGTATCTCGCGTAATCCCTTGTGCCATTACCGCCGCCTCGCACTGCTTGGCTATATCGGAAACCAGATAGATATTGCGCCGCACATTCTGTTCGATTACGATTTTCAGCGGATCAAGCATATGGATCGAGATCGCCGTGCAGTCATCTCCACTCAGCCGGTAGCCCTCGGATTCCAGCCTATCGAGCAACGCACCCGCTTTATCGGGCATAACCGGGTCCTGCGCAACTTGTTCATAGAACGAATCGATCTGTCCGCCGCACTCATCACCGGAGTAAACATGCCGCGATTCGGTCAGGCCGTCGGTATAAAGCAGCAGAAACGTGTCGCCCTCATCCTTGAAGTGGATTTCGTCAGCTTCCGAAAAAGGATTTTCGTCGCCAAAGGGAAATCCGATCGGCGTACCTCCACCCCTGCTGAACATGGCGGAATCGACCGCTGTCCCGTTACGCAGATAGACCGGATTAGGATGCCCGCAATTCATGCATCGCCATTCCAGCGTTTCAGGGTCGTGCACCGCCATGAAAAGGGTCGCAAAATACGAGGGGTTGTCAATCCGCCGTCGGATTATCGCATTCAGCGCATTGCAAATGGCCGCGGGCCCCTGATCAGCATAGCGGCGGATCATCTCGCTTGCCGTGGCCTTGAGCAGCGATGAGATCATGGCGGGCGCCACACCGTGCCCGGACACATCGGCCACATAGATACAATGCTTGCCGTCGGGCAGCGAAATAATGTCGAACGCATCTCCGCCCACATCCATGCAGGTGCGGTAGGCAATCCGCACATCGAAACGTCGGGAAAAATGAGGGGTATCGGAAAAGAGGGATCGCTGGATGGATCCCGCAAGCTCTATGTCGCGCGCGACCCGCTTGTTCCAGAGCGTCAAGGCATCGTTACTCTGCTTCAAGGCCAGTGCGTTGCCGACGCGCAACATCAGTTCGCGCGGATTAAACGGCTTGCGGATATAGTCCATCGCTCCCCGTTCAAAGCCCGTCTCAATGTCTTCAATTTTCGACTTTGCCGTCACCATGATGATCGGGATATGGGAGGTGCGCGTTTCGTCACGAAGCCTGCCGCACAACTCGAAGCCATCCATCTCCGGCATGATGATATCCACCAGAATCAAGTCGGGCTGTTTCTTCAGGGCAATGTCCAGTGCAGCCGCGCCAGTGGCTGCATCGAAAACCTCGCACTCGCGAGCTTCCAGCAACTTGCGCAGATAAAGACGGTTGGGCAGTTCATCATCCACCACCAGCACACGACCGGAAAGGCCTTGAAGCACCCCCCCGGAGGTTGCTTTCCCTTCGGGAAGTTCCTGTTCAATAGCGGGCATCCGGGCTCCTAGGATATGGTCGCCATCCACTCGGCAAGCGCATCGACAAGCGGCCTGGCATCGGCCAACCGATCCTCCCTGGCCATGCCCTCAATTTCCATGCCCAGCACCGAAATTTCCGGCAACCCCATGGTGCCGCCCATGCCCTTGATCGAATGCGAGGCCATGCGAACCATATCGCCATTGCCTTGCCCAAGCCCGTCCTGAAGCTCACCGGTTAACCGGCGGATTTCATCGACAAAAACTTCGACCAGTTCGTCGTCAACCTCTTCGGTATCCACGGTAAACGGAGCAACTTTCGCTGCAACATCAGGGATTAACTCCGCCACCCATTCCACGTTTCCCGGAAAATTTGTCATTCGCGCCTCCAATGGCATTGCTTGTAGTTTCCTCAGCTTCATCGATAATAGCAACAATCAAACTGGACGCAAATACGCATAAGGATTATTTCGGCGGCCATCTCTTTTTTCAGGTTGGTGCCGAACATTCTGGCAGATTGTTTTGCCATGGTTTCCCTCTCGTTATGCTATTCAAAGACCCAACCCCGCTTCATATTTTGATGGCTTATGGGGCGCCCTATAATATGTCGTATATAATATATTTTGGTGCTTATATGGCACTTTTCGCCCTGTTTTATATCATATACTATATGGAAATAATGATCTAAAATTGCGCATTTGGTGCCGGGCTTCGTAGAAATGCGGAAGGCCCGCATTCCGTACCCGTAAGAACCATGTTACTCAGGTTTAAGCGTAATCGTGGAAATAGCGATGTCACTGACATGCAGTTGTGCGCGACAACCCAGCACAAGTTCTATGTTCCCGGCAGGCAATGTAATCGGGCCGGCCTCAAACTCTTTCCACTTATTCATCCCGCCTGTCTCTTCCAGTATCAGGGGTACTTTCTGATCTCCTGCCGCCAGATAATATTTGTTGTATGCATCCAGCTTATGCGTCGCAGCGGTAACTTTGATTGTAAACACGGCTTCCTTGCGCTGCGCTAAAACCACATTGCAGCCGCAGGGCGGCGCATTTTTTTGCCCGTCAACACGAGACGCATATCTCCTGCCTGCCCGTAGCTTCGATAGGGTTCGGCTTCATTCAAAAACAACCCAGGAGGAAAGAATGAAACGAATCAGCATCTATCTAAAGCTCAGGGTGGTCGGCGCGGTCGATTCCGTGCAGGGAAACAGCATCGTAAGCCGCATCAAAAAGGTCGCCGCAATGACCTTTCACGATGAGGAGGGGGTGCCCCATGTCTTTACATGGCGCACGATCCAAACCTGGGTGACGCTCCATAGACAGGGCGGAGCCGAGTCGTTGCGCAGCCGCCCGCGCTCC
>JAUVCG010000069.1 GCA_030595785.1 Kiritimatiellales bacterium
CGATATTTCCGATCCATTTGGCGGATCGCTGGATGTCTATAGAAAGATACGGGATGAAATTGATCGGGCCCTTTCGGACCTGATCCTTTTTATTCACACGGGAAAAGTTGATGGTTGATATGTTGTTGGTTGATGGGATGCGTCAAGCAACCCAGTCGATGCCAGCCTATTCCCTCTCAACAATGAACTGAGAACTAAACAACTGCCGCGAAAATTCCAAAGGGATTGCATGCGGCTTAGAGGGACCATTTATGAAAATTGCAATTGGCTCAGACCACGGCGGCTACGCACTGAAAACCCGCCTTGTTGACCTTCTTAAGGAAAAAGGCGTGACGGTTGAAGACCTGGGGTGCGACAGCCCCGAAGCGGTCGACTATCCCGACTATGCGGCCGCCGTGTCCGACGAGGTCTCCAACGCGGCCGTGGACCAGGGCATCATCCTCTGCATGACCGGTATCGGTGCAAGCATAACGGCCAACAAATTCCCGCGGGTGCGCGCCGCACTTTGCCTGGACGCCGAAATGGCCGAAATGGCCCGCAAACACAACAACGCCAACGTGCTCTGCCTATCCGGAAAATACACGGCTGAGGACGAAATCGAGGCCCTGATCGACGCCTGGCTCTCCACCGCGTTCGAGGGCGGCCGTCACGAGCGCCGCGTCAAGAAAATCAAGGACTATGCTTCCGAAACCGCCGGCACGATCGCCATCTACGACACCGACCCGGAAATCTACGCCCTGCTCAAGAAGGAAGATCGGCGCCAGAAGGAAAACCTCGAGCTGATCGCCTCCGAAAACATTGTGAGCAAGGCTGTGCGCGAAGCCCAAGGTTCGCGCATGACCAACAAGTATGCCGAGGGCTATCCGGCCAAGCGCTGGTACAACGGTTGCGAATGGGTCGACGAAGCTGAACGCCTCGCCATCGACCGCGCAAAAGAATTGTTCAGTGCCGAGCACGCCAACGTGCAGCCGCACTGCGGCAGCGCCGCCAATATGGGCGTGTACTTTGCCGTACTCAATCCCGGCGACACGATTCTGGCCATGAGCCTCGCTGAAGGCGGCCACCTGACCCATGGCCACCCGATGAACTTTTCCGGGCGCCTCTTCAATATCATCCCCTATGGTGTCGACAAAACTGACGAACAGATCGACTACGGGCAGCTCCAGAATCTGGCCGATGAGCATAAGCCGAAAATGATCGTGGCCGGTGCCAGCGCCTACTCACGCATCTTCGATTTCAAGAAACTGCGCAAAATCGCTGACAATGTCGGTGCCTACTTGATGGTCGACATGGCCCACATCGCAGGACTCGTGGCCACCGGATGCCACCCCAACCCGGTGCCGCATGCCGATTTCGTAACCACCACCACTCATAAAACGTTGCGCGGCCCGCGTGGTGGCATGATCCTCTGCAAGGAGAAGTTTGCAGCCGATATTGACAAACAGGTCTTTCCGGGCATCCAGGGCGGACCGCTCATGCATACGATCGCGGCCAAGGCCGTCTGCTTCCACGAAGCGCTCCAACCGGCATTTAAACAGTACCAGCAGCAGGTCGTGAAGAACGCCCAGGCTCTGGCCGCCGCGCTTGAAGACGACGATATCCGCATGGTCTCCGGAGGAACCGACAACCACCTGATGCTCGTCGACCTCACCAAGACCGGCGTGACCGGAAAGGACGCGGCGATCGCATTGGACAAGGCGGCCATCACCGTCAACAAGAACGGGATTCCGTTCGACACCAAGAGCCCCTTTGTCACTTCCGGCATCCGCATCGGATCGCCGGCGGTCACCACGCGCGGAATGAAGGAAGAGGAGATGGAAAAAATCGCCGGTTTCATCAAGCGCGTCCTGCGTAATGCGGACAACGAAACCGTCATCGCACAGGTTCGTGAAGAGGTCTTGGCGCTCACGGCGGAATTCCCGATTCCATAGCCCGAATCGGATAATCGCGCCATACATCCATTGCAAAAACGTTGGGGAATGAATACAAAAAAGCCCGCCGATGAGGACGGGCTTTTTTTCTGTGTGGAGAGGAGAACGTTATTTTTTTGGCCCAAACGAGCCGACAGGCTTGATGCTGCTGTCTCCCTGTTTTTCCGCGAAAAGAGTCAGGCTATCGGGCAGCTTGGGATAGGAAACGCTGTTGGTGTAGACACCGGTATTCTGCCCGGCCATGGCAATGCCTCTATCCCCCGAGTAGATACCGGTCTTGCCGTCCGCCTGTTTATTCGTGCTGATTCCCCAGAACTGCAAGGTGGCGAAAACAACGAACAGGGCCGCAATGCCGTAGCGCGGTTCCGCAAAGAACCAGGGAATGTTCACCTCCAGCAGATCGGATAGATTCCAGTGATTCCTGCTGCTTACTTCGCGCACCTGGCGCATAATATTCTGTTTATTCCTGATCATCCGGGCGGTTTCTGGTGTTTCGTAGCCCTTCAGATGGAACAGCTGCCGCAGCAGCACGTCCGCAGGATCCTCGGACGTCGTTTCCATATTGTCGCTTTTTTCCATCATTTCATGAATTCCGTTAATTCGGTCTGCATTTGCCTTCTTGCATAGAATAATCTCGACCGAACTGTACCTACCGATGCTTTTACCACTTTGGCGATCTCTTCGTGTGGAATACCCTGCATATCGTGCATTACAACAACGGTTCTGTGTTTCTCTGACAGGTGTTGCAGGGCTTCGTTCAATTTTTCTTGAAGTTCCGACAAACTCATACTGCGCAGGGGGGACCCTTTGGCCGTGAGATCATGGTATACATCGTCCCCTTTGATCTCCTGATCAAACTGATCGAGGCTCAGGGTGCGCTTGCGATTACGCTTTTTCCGGTAGTTAATGGTCTTATTGACGGCAATGCGGTAGAGCCAGGTATAAAATGACGAATTTCCCCGGAAGCGAGGCAGAGCCTCGAATGCCTTCACGAAAACCTCCTGCGTGAGATCCTCGGCATCCTCGCGGTTACTGGTCATGTTGTAGGTCAGACCATAGATTTTCCCGTGGTATTTCTCCACCAGCTCATCGAATGCGCGCACATCGCCCTGCTGCGACCTGAGCACCAGATCTTCGTCATCAGGGACACTTGCCTCTTCGGGAATTTCTTCAATATTCGGATTTTCACTACCTGCCATTGACAGCACATCACGCCATTCCGGCGATCCCCTTCCGTCCGTAAAGTATTTCAAGACATAAAATCATCGTCAAGGTTCATTATTCCCGCTTATTTTTCTCTCGGCGGCGGTTCTTTGCCCAGCTCCTTGAGGACCAGTTGCAAATCCTGCCAGACCTGTTTCTTCTTCGACGGGTCGCGAAGCAGATAGGACGGATGGAATGTCGGCATCAGCCTGATGCCTTCGTATTCCCGCCACGTGCCGCGCAACCGGGTAATGCCGGCAGTTTTCCCGAGCAACCCTTTGATGGCCGTCGCACCCATTCCGATAATGGTCCGGGGCCTGATCAGTCCAATCTGCTGCCGCAGGTACGGAAGGCACGCCTCCATCTCCTCCGGCAGCGGCGCACGGTTGTTGGGCGGGCGACACTTCACTATGTTGGCGATAAAAACCTCTTCGCGCCGGTATCCCATCGCGTCGATCATCTTCGTCAGAAGCTGTCCCGCCGCACCGACAAACGGACGGCCCTGCGCATCTTCGTCCGCGCCCGGCCCCTCGCCGACAAACATGATGTCCGGCGAATCCGCATTCCCCTCGCCCGGTACCGTGTTGACGCGGCCCTCATAAAGCGGGCAATTGCGGCAGGTCGATACGTGCGCCGCGATCTCTTCCAGCGACTGGAAGTGTTCAGGGATTGGAATCGCCACGGCCACAGGGACTTCCACCGCCGCGGCTGGTGCGACATCCGGCATTCTGGCCAGCTCCGCCAGAACCGCGCGATCGACCTCCATCCGCTGGACACCCTCGTCGCGCTGATATTCCAGATAGTTCTCCAGATTCTCAACTAAACTATGGAATGTGGTTTCCGGCATTTCTCTTCCTACACCTAATTTATCCTCGCAAAGGCGCAAAGACCGCAAAGACCGCAAAGTTTTTTTACCATACTACTCTGCGATCTCTGCGTCTCTGCGAGACATCTCTTTTCCCGGGCTGCGTATTAGCTATTCCGCAAACGTTCTAAGAGCTGGAACATATCATCAAACAACGGCGCGGTGAAAGAAAGCCTTTTCCCTGTTGATGGGTGGGTAAACTCCAGCTTGGCCGCGTGCAGCATCTGCCGTTTCGGCAAAAGCAGTAACTTATTCTTCCGCGCACGCCCATACACCGCATCGCCCACCACCGGATGCCCCAGATGTGACAGATGTACTCGGATCTGGTGCGTTCGCCCTGTCTCAATCCCCACCTGCAACAGTGCAACATCGGCAAAATCTTCCTGGATCTGGAAATTAGAAATGGCCTCGCGGCCGCCCTCCTCCAGCACCGCCATTTTCTTCCGGCGCACCGGATGCCGGCCGATCAGGGTTTCGATGCGGCCGCTCGGCGGCGGATGCCCCCATACCAGTGCGAGGTATTCCTTCTTCGTCTCGCGCGCCTTGAACTGGCGTTGCAGCTCGGTCATCGACGCATCCGACTTTGCCACCACCATCACACCGCTCGTATCCTTGTCAAGCCGGTGCACAATGCCCGCTCGGCCCAACGCGTGGAAAGCCGGGTCGTGGAATAACAGCGCGTTCAACAGCGTACCCGACTCATTCCCGACAGCAGGATGGACCACCAGCCCCGGCGGCTTATTCAGCACCAGCACAGCGTCGTCCTCAAACAGGATATCGAGCGGGATATCCTCCGGCTGCGGCTCCGCCGCAGCTTCCCCGGGAATCGACCAGCAGACCTCATCGCCCGCCTTCAGTGTATGGTTCGGCTTGCAGGTCGAGCCATTCACCGTCACCCATCCATCCTGAATCAACCCCTTCCAGTGCGAACGCGACACCTCCGGCACCGCCCCCGCCAGATAAACATCCAGTCGTTGGCCTCCCGTATCCACGTTTAAGGATTGATTCGAATCATTCATTTCTTAAGCCTCGCAACACGTCGCCCCTCAATGACACATGGATAGCGGCGACCATGCACACAATTCCGCAGCCCGCCACTGTAGCCAGCAAGCCGATCAGGAATCCGTAGGAAACCTGCGACTTCGAAACCATCAGCGTCGGCACCATGGCCATGGCCGAGGCTAAAATACCCACACCAAGTCCTACTGCTAAAAGCAACCCATGCTCGATGAAAAGCAGTTTCCACAGCACACGACCCCGGTAGCCCAGCGCCCTGAGCAGCGCGGTTTCGGTGCGCCGATCCTGCATGTTGCGCAGCACGACCACACCCATGCCCATACTGCCAACCGCCAGACCCAGCACGCCCAGCACCAGGAACATCGCCAAATAGGTCGCCTCCACCGCGTAAAACTCCAGCAGCCGATCCGTCGTCGGCACCACATCCAGACCCGCTCTCTCATACCGCTTACTTTCAACCGGTTCCTTCAGCAGGAACATCCGATATCCCTCTTCCCTCGGAAACGCTCGGACAAACCGATTTTCGGCAATCAGGATCGTTCCCTGGAAAACCGATAACCGCATCGGAAGCTGGCCCACCAATTTGACCTGAAACGCGCGCCCTGCCTCGTTACGGTAGGTCAGCACATCGCCCGTCTCCACTCCGGTCCTTGCCTCCAGCCCCCACATCGCCGTATCCGCATCTCCCACCAATGCGGGAACAATACCGTCCGGCAACTCCTGCTTCAGCAAGGGCCAGAAATCCTCCCCCGCTACAAACGCCTTTCGCGTCGACATGGCATCCGGATCAACTCCGAGCAACCGTGGTGACTGCGCACGGTTCAGGTTCAGGCAGCTTGCATCATCGCCGTCGCGCACCCGCAACCGCACCCCGCCAAGGTCTTCCGCTATCGGCAGCGCCGACTCGCCAAACCAGGCAAATCCGCCGGTCCCCGACCACGGCTCATCCGCATGGGCCGCCACATTCTCCTTCATCGACGAAACCGCAAACACCAAAAAGCAGCCGCAGGCCAACAGCCCGATCACCGACAGGCTACGCCCCCTTCGTCGCGCCACATTCCGCAGTGCCATTCCAAAAATGCGGGGCAGACATTCCTGTCTGCCCACCCGCCGCAAAGCCTCCCCGCAAAATAAAATCCCCGAAAGCAGCAGCAGTGCCCCCGCCCCGAAAAACGGCATCGTCACGCTCTGCGTATCGCCAACCAGCGCATAGAACACAATCCCGGCCGCGCCTAATCCGCAGGCCAATGCTGTGTATAGCCAGATTCCCCTGATGCGCCGCAGTCCTGATGAAGGCGGCTGCGAAAAATCCGCCAGCAACAACTCGCGCACCGGATGTTTTGCCTGCCGCCATGCGGCCATACCCATCGCAACCAACGTGCAGACAAAACTCAAAACCGCACCCTTCACCACCGTTTCAGGTTTCGCAAAATACTGGATCGCCGAATGGGCCACCGCCCCGTTCCAATATCTGGAAAGCCCGAGGATCAGCAGTTTCGTATAGCCTGTTCCAAGCCACGCTCCCGCCACTGATCCGACCAGGGCAATGGCCCCGCCCTCCATGAGGAAGAAACTCCGGACCCTTCGAGGGCTCCAGCCCGTGGCCAACAGAATCCCCATCTCCTCCGCGCGTTGCTGGATACCAAAAATAAAAAGCAGTCCCGTCAACAGCAACGCCGCCACAATCAGGAAAAAGCTCATCCCCACAAACAGCCCGCCAAAATCCATCGCGTTATCCACCGCCGCCAGCGCCCGTTCACGCACCGGCAGGAAGACGAATCCCGCCGCCGCCGGATCGAATTCAGCGCGAAACGCCTCTTCAATCCGTCCCCCCGTCAACCATCTCACGCTCGTGAGGCTCCCGAACCGGTTTGCCCACATTTCCTGCCCGGCCTGCAGCGACACGATCGCTTTCGGCGTCTGATTGTACTCGTTCCAATAGGCCTCGTTCGCCTCGTCCTCCAGTTTTTCCTGCTCCATCGGAATCCCCACATCCCAATCCGCGCAACGATCTACATCCGTCAATCCCGGGAAGTTCGGCGCGAGCTTACGCTCCATTTCAAGCTCATCCATCCCGACGATGCCGCGCACCATAAACTGCCGTTCCCGTTCTTCAAATCGGTTGGAGGGCAGGAGCTCGAAATACTTCATCGAAACCGCATCACCAATCCCCGCAGCCAGCTCATTGGCCAGCCAGCGGTTGATGATTATTTCATCGTCGCGCAATCCCTCCCCATCCTTGGCAATCACAAACGAATACGGCGTTGATTGGCTCCCCTTGGAAACGGAATTCACCAAATAGGTCAGCGTTCCCGCGCCCTCCGGAACAGCCCTCGCGGCCCGGGCCGCCTCCGGTTCCAGATAGATCTGATCCGACTCCAGTTGAACAACCGAATTCTCATCGCGAAACCGCAATCCAAAATCAGTACAGTCCCACTCCATGGAAGCTCGCGTTCCGGCAACCAGCAGATTGGCCTTCTTATCCAACCCCGTACGTGCTCCCAGCTCCTGGAAATTCATAAACGCGTTGTATGGAACCACCTGATTGGCCGTCAGACTAAAACGCCCAAGCTCATCGTCACCGAGGATTCGTGTGACCACAAAACGACCGCGTACCGTTTGGTCGGCCTTCTGCGAAGCAAGCGGTGCATCGAGCGGAAGCAATCCCGGTTTTTCAATCCGCAGCGAAACCTCGTCACCCACCTCAACGCCCAGCACCGATGCCAGCTTAACATTCAGCGCCACCTCATTTTTCTGCAACTCGAAGTCCAGCCCGGCAAACGTCCAGAACCTGGAATCAGCTCCCAGCACCTGCACGCGGTTCACCTGCTTTTCATCCGTCATCGCCATACCGCGCAGCTGCAAAATCGCCGTCGCGTCATTGGAAACTTTCCCGGCCAATCCACTCAAAAAAAAGCGATTCGGCGTATGCATCGCATAATGGATCGTACCTAGTCGCTGAAGAGCGAACCTGCGCAGCGATCCATCTACCGAATCGCCCACCAGCAGTGACCCCGTCAGCACTGCCGCCGCCAGTATCGTCCCCAGCAGTACCCCCAAATGACTCCGCCGGTAAAACCGCAAACTACTGAAAAGCAATCTCATCATTTCAAGTTTCAGATTTTAACTTTCCCGCTTCAAGCAGCAGCACCCGGTCCATCTTTTCCGCCAGCCGCATCGAATGCGTCACCATAACCAGTGTCAGATTTTCCTCGCGGTTCAGTTCGATCAGCAGGTGCACCAGTTCGTCCGCACCCGCGCGGTCGAGCGATCCTGTCGGCTCGTCCGCCAGTAGCAACTGAGGCGCGTTCATCAGCGCCCTCACCACGGCTACGCGTTGCCGCTCCCCGCCCGACAGCTTACCCGGACGATGCGACAGCCGATCCGACAGCCCGACACGTTCCAGCAACCGCAGCGCCCTTGCCTTCGCGTCTTCCCTCTCTTTATTTACCAGCGTCGGCACCAGCACATTTTCCAGAACCGAACAGTGCGGCAGCAGATGGTGCAGCTGGAACACAAAGCCGATCTTCCGGTTGCGAAATGCCGCCGTCGCCCGCTCATCCATCGCCAGCAGATCCATTCCATCAAACTTAAGCGATCCCGTATCCGGTCGGTCCAGCGTCCCGACAATATTCAGCAGGGTGCTTTTTCCACAGCCCGACTCCCCGACAATCGCCACACGTTCGCCCACCTCAATATCAAGCCTGACATCGGACAACACAGGTGTGTTTTCGTCATATCGCTTGCTGATATTTTCCAGTTTCAATAAATCACCCATATGCATCCCTCATAATGTAGACGGAGCTGGAAGCTCCGTCTACTTTTTCGTCCCGAACGCCGATACCGTGCCATCGTCCGCGCCGACGACAACCCTACCGCCAATCATCGCCGGTGACGTGATTTCATCACTCACTTCCTTCGACCACAGCTTCCGGCCATCGGCCAGACCCAGCACATACAGCACGCCATCGGCCGACACAACCACCTTGTCCTTAGCCACCACGGGAGAGCTCGGCGAACCGCCTGTGTCGAACTTCCACTGCAACGTTCCATCCTTACGATTCACGGCATAAACGAAACCATCGTCGGAACAATACAGTACGCTCTTCAGCGTTACGGCCGGAGTCGAAAAGGTTTGCTCCTCCGACTCGTCGCTACTCCAGACCATATCGCCGGTTTCCAGATCGGCACAAATGAGACGGCCATCGCGCGTTCCGGCAAAAGCCCGCTTTCCATCAACCGCCACACCCCCGGCAATCTGCCCGTCGCCGCCTACCTCGATCGCCTTCAAAGGCTTCCCGGCCACATCATAGACATGCAACGCCGCCAGACAGCTGCCAAATACAATCCAACCATCGCCAACGCCCGGAGCCCCGTCACACCGTTCGACCCCCTCCGTCTTCCACAGCAACTTTCCAGTCCCAAGCTCTAGACAGAGCAAGGCTCCCTCCGCCTGATCCAACACGACCAGCCTTGACCGCAAAGACGCCAAGTCGCCAAGATCCTTTCCGCTTTGCGTCTTTGCGTCTTTGCGGTCAATTCCCATCATGTTTGGCGAGCCGACAATGACCCCGCCCGTATCGTACTGCCAGGCCGTAACGCCGGTCTTTGCATCCAATGCATAGAGGGTTCCGTGCGTGCTTCCGGCAAAAACCTTTCCGTCTGCACAGGCCAGCGGAGCCTCGAACCGCACCGGCATCTCCTGTCCCGCATCGTTCGTTCGCGTGAAGCTTTTTTCCCAATCCTTGGAACCTTTTAGATCAAGTGCAATCACCAGTCCCTTTTTCGCGGAAAAGAAGATCCTTTCCCCGTCCGACACCGGCGTATTGTAGATCTCGCCCCCTGCATTGAACCGCCAAAGCAGTTCCGGTTTATCCGGAAGCTCGGCATCCGAAACGCCCCGCAGATCCGCCCCGCCATGGTACGTCGGCCAAGCGCCCCAGCAAACCGAAGCACAGCACGCCAGAAATAAAATTATTTTGTCCCTAATCATTTTGTCGAACGTCCCTGTAGACCGAGATCATATTCTGCGCCATGGTCTCAACGCCAAAGCGCTCCAGCACCGACTCTCTGCCCTTTCCCCCAAGCCGCCTGGCTAAATCGGAATCGGTCAGCACCTCCCGCAGCGTCCCGACCAAATCGTCGTAGATCAATCCGCCGCCCGTCGCCTCGATCAGTTCCGGAAATGCCCCTGCATTTGGCTGTACCACCGGGACGCCGGCAGCCATCGCTTCGATAATATAGGTGCCGAAAGCCTCGCCCCGCTCCACCGGAACGCACATCACCGACAGCGACGACAAAAACTCCAACCGCTGTTCGCGGCTAAAGTCCTCGATAAACTCCGCATCGGATGCAAGCCCCAGTCCCGCCAGTTTTTTCCGAAGGTCGGAAACGCATTTACGGTCCTCGCCAACCAACCCGCCCGTTGCGCGCAGCTTTAGGCGTTCCAATCCTTGGATTTTTTTCAGCTCGATGAATGCCTCCACCAACCTGTCGAGGCCTAGCGCCGAATTCATGCGCGAAAGATAGCCCAGCACCGGCGGATCAAAGTCGAGCGAGGCTTGCGTGAACCCCTCTAGTTCAATGCCGACATGCACCACATCAATTTGGTTTCGCGGAATTTTCAACCGCTCACTCATACGATCGGCAAACCAATGGCTTACCGCCACAAACCGATCAACATCCCCCGTCCGCGCGCGAATGGCCTCCCAGCAGGCTTCGTTAAACGGCGGGTTAATCTCATCCAGCCAGCCATCCTCATCCTGCAGCGAACAAACCACCGGCACATCAAGCCTGGCCTTGAGTTCCCCCGCCAAACCAATCAACAGCGCATTGGAAATATGAACCATATCCGGCCGTTCGTGCTCTTCCAGCCATTGGACAAGCCGCTCGACCTCCTTGCGCTGGTTCCCCGCCGACCCCTCAATCATCGACAGCGTCATCGCGCCCAGCCCCGCCGGCGAGGTTGTGCCCTCCATTCGGGCCGCGCGTTTCAACATCCACATCGAATCAAACAGCCGATCCAGCCAACGCGGCGTTTTGCGGAAGAAGGGAACCTGCTGCTGAAGCCAAACATTGATGCCGCCAAAGAAAACCGGCGTATCGTCCGGCACTGGATTACCGTCCGTAAACATCGGCAGATACATCGGTACCATCACCGCATCCACGCCCGCCCGCCGCAGGGCCTGC
>JAUVCG010000072.1 GCA_030595785.1 Kiritimatiellales bacterium
GCAGGAGTCCGATCACCGGGAACCGCCGCAAAAAAGCGGCAGGATGTCGAGCTTGGGGCATTCGAGCGTGTTCGTCTACTGGTCACGCCGATAAAAAAGGATGTGCATCGCCCTAAATGGATGTGCTACTTGTTATCCAACGGATTCAGGTCCCTGACACCTGACCGCATGGCCGACGTTTACATCGGGATATTACTCTCGCGAATCAGCCCCATAAAAAGAGAATCCGCCGCCGCCGTCATTCTGTTCGTTAAACTGCCGCCCTGCTCCTCTTAAAGTATGGCAATAAGGATGTTGTAAAACCCCGCCCTGATAAAATAATCTTGACAAAATTTCCTTTTGTAATACACTCCTCACATAACGAACGAAGTGTATTCCTGTGAGCGATTACGTCGGGTTTGGGGTGCTCGCTGAATCGACTGAAAATGTGAAGCATTTCATGTAATAGAGTCCGAAATCAAAATGAGAGAGGTAGAAAAATGAAACGAAAGAACAATAAACTAGTAAGAACACTGATTGCGTCGCTGGCGTTTGGGCTCAATATGAGCCTTGTTGGTACAGCGGCTGCCCTAGTCGAAATTCCGGATGGAGCGGTCATAGATTCGGCCACGTTGAGTGTCAATGTGATCATTAAGAATAATCAGACGGTAAATGTGCATCGGGTGACGGCTGATTGGTCGGAACTGGGAGTAACCTGGAACAACTTTGGAGGCAGCTATGATGCCGCTATTGTGAACTCCTTCGTTGCTGATACATACGGCTTGCACTTGGTTGATGTGACGGACCTGGTTCAGGATTGGGTGGACGGCCAGCCTAATTACGGTATACTGTTGGAACAGGGTGCGACGCCGTTTACCACGTATGCAAGCAGTGAGTATGTCACGGTCGCAATGCGGCCGAAGCTGGAGATCGACTACACGACGACGGCTGGCAGTTTTACTGTGACCATCCAACGATTGGGCGTTGCGCAGGAAGATGTAGCTGACGCGTATATCTGGGAAATCGAGCCTGACGGGAACGAGGGGCTATCAGATATTTTGTATACGGGCCTCGTTAATGGATATGAGAAGCAAGCCCTTATCCGGTTCGATTTCACCACTCCTCCAGGGGACGGTGGTGGTGGTCATACACCCGGCTTCTGGCAGAACAAGAACGGTCAGGCACTTATCGAGCCTGGTGATATCGACATGCTGAATCTGCTGTGTCTGAGTGATGATGATGGTCATATTGACGATTTCGCAGACAAGGGTGAATTCAAACGCTGGCTCAAAAAGCGCAGAGCTACGAACATGGCTTATCAGCTTTCCGGTCATTTGGCGGCCATGATGCTGAATGTATCCGTTGGCTTTGTGAATGGTGACGCACTGGTCTATATTGGTGAGGAGGGGGATATGATTAGCATCTATGACCTCATGGATGCTGCAGCAACGGCTCTATGTGAGGACGGCTACACTCCTAGTGGCGATGAAAACCGCGATTATCAGGAAATGCTGAAAGATGCATTGGATGATGCAAACAACAACCTGAATTGGGTCAATCCGTAATCATCTACGCTTAACCTACGATAAAAAGCCCGGATTACATCCGGGCTTTTTTATTTTTCAATCCCCGGAACTTCCACCTCCTCCACCGGACATTCGTCCAGCGATTCTAGGAACAGGCGTCCGTACCACTGGTTGCGGACGCGGCTGTCGAGAATGGTTACGGTGCCATGATCACTCTCGCTGCGAATCAGGCGACCCACGCCCTGCCGGAATTTCAGCACCGCCTCGGGCAGCGAATATTCTTTGAACGGATTGCCCCCACGTGCTTCGATGGACTCGAAGCGTGCCTGGATCAACGGGTGGTCGGGCACGGCGAAGGGCAGGCGGGTGATGATTACGTTGCTTAACGCTTCGCCCGGCACATCGACACCCATCCAAAAGCGATCCAGCCCGAACAGTACTCCTGCTTCGTGGCTGCGGAACTTTTCGAGCATCTGCTTCGGCGGCATACCGGTGCCCTGCACGAGGAACCCGTAGCCATCGGCCTCGAAGTCGAACCGCAGTTCGTCAGCCACCTTTCTCATGAAGCGTGCGTTGGTAAACAGCACGAACGCTCGCCCACGACTCTCATCAACGAAGTGTTTGATCACGGTTGTGGCGGCGGTCTCAAAATTATCGGCGGTGGGCGGCGGCATGTTGACGGGAATCTGAATCTGCATCTGACGCGAATAGTCAAACGGCGAACCAACGCGCAGCTCCGATGCCTCTTCGGCACCGATACGGTGGCGGAAATATTCAAGGTTGCTGCCGACGGCCAGCGTCGCACTGGTCATTACAACACACGGGAGTTCCTCAAACAGCATCTCGCGCAGGATCGGGCCGACGTCGACCGGTGCTGAATAGAGCACGGCTTGTTTGCGGCGACCCTGGATTTCAACCCAGTAGACTTGGCCTTCCAACGATTGCTTGAGGAAGGATTCAATTGTGTCCCGCAGCTCCAGCCCGCGGTTGCGCGATGACTTGATCTCAGACTCGATATCCGGATTATCGGTCGTCTCCGTTAAGGTCTTAAGATGGTGGCAAAGCTGGGTGATTTTCAGCGGTAGATCGGTCTCGATGGGTGGCGGATCGAAGACCCGCTGCTGGGTTTTCGTTGCGCCAAGCTTGAAGTGATTGCGGATATTTTCGAAAAAGAGTTCCGCGGCTTCCGCGGTCTGCGTAGCGAGCAGAGCACCCTTGCCGTCCTTGAGCACGGCGCAGAGGCCCTTGCGCTTTTCGCTACCGTAGATGCGTCGCAGCCAGTATTCGACGGTGTAGGGCGAAAGCCGGATGCCGAGGTGCGACGATGCGACCTGCTCCATTTGGTGCGCCTCGTCGAACACGACATATCCGTAAGGAGGCAGTATCGCAGCGCCTTCGGCTCGCAGCGCCAGCTCGGAAAAAAAGAGCGAATGGTTTACCACCAGAACCTGCGCATTCATCATTTCCTGGCGGGCATTCATGAAATAGCACTCTTTGTAGAACGGGCAGCGCTTACCGGTGCAGTTTCCGTGTTCGGCGCAGATGGCGCCCCAAACCTGGTGGTCGGGCTGCTCTTCCAATTCCTGAAAACTTCCGTCACCCAGTTGGTGGTTGCTCGCCAGTGCATAGATACTGTCGAGTTGTTTTTCGCGTTCGGGTTCGAGCAGATCGCTACCCATCTGACGGGTGCGCTGGAGGCGCCGCAGGCAGAGGTAGTTTGAACGGCCCTTCACCATTACCGCTTTGAAGTCACGTCCCAGTGCCTTGCGCACAAACGGAATATCCTTGTGCATCAGCTGCTCCTGGAGTGTGATGGTATACGTCGCGATCACGCAGCGCGTCTCATGCTCCAGTGCGGTGAGAATTTGCGGGACGAGGTAGGCAAAGCTCTTTCCAACTCCGGTGCCTGCCTCCACCGCGAGGTGGTGTCCGAAGCCCGCCGCATCAGCGATAGCTCGCGCCATTTTTTGCTGCTGCGGGCGCAGCTCAAAGTTAATTCCACCCTTCGTGCAGTGTTGCTCCAGCAGGCCGCCCGGTTCGAAGAACCGATCGGTGGTTTCCGCTGTCTGCGGTGCCGGGACTGGGTCGAGTGAAATCATCCGCACACCTTAGCTGAATGGCCCCGCGGCGAAAATGATGATTCCAACAAAAACGCGTTTCCTATGATCGGAAACGCGTTTTTTCTGATCTATCGTAAAGACCTAAAACGTGTAGGTAATGAACAACCGCGCATCGGTGGCGGTAGTGTTTCCCGAGCCGTCTTTCCAGTTGAGGTAGCCAATGCCGCCCTTAAAGGCGACGGTCAGGTTGTCGACGATCGGCTGCTTGATGACAAAGTTCAGTTCCTGGCCATCGAATGCGGCCTTGTTTTGCCAAGTATAGTTATAGAGCGCGTAGAGCTTGGTTTTATGCAGCTGGGTGGTGGCTTTAAGGTAGGCGGTATCCGCACCCCCATTGAACTGCTTGGCATAGATCATCATTGAAGAACCGAGCGGATGGTTGATGCCGGTTGTGGTTTCCTGGAAGCGCAGAGTGCTTCCGTGGACACTGAAGACGCCCGGCTCAATGGTGAAATCGCCCACCTTCTGTTGCAGGGCAAGGCCAAACGCGTCCGAATTACGGTCAGGCGCTTCGCCGACATTGTTTTCATGGCGATAGTAGCCGACGAGCGCACTGTTTTCGCCGGCATTCCACTTGGCGCGTGTGCCGATCAGGTTGGCGACATCCCACGCATAGGCATCGAACAGGGCAACTTCCAGCCCCTGTATCCGGCTGTTTACGACCTCGCCCCAGGTCACGCCGTCCGTGTCATAGCCTGCTCCGAAGACATCGCCAAAGTTATTGAAGTCCCACTTGTCGCCAGCCTGGATCCAGCTGCTCATGTGCATGGCATGACCGACAGTGAACCGATGGTCGGGGAGATCGGTTGATTCAGCCTGGATGGTTTCGATCGAGCGGGATTTCTGGCGGAAGTCGTCGGCGCGGAACACCTCGCTATTGTTAATGCGGCGGCCAGCCAATACGGTGGTATTGGTAAGGTTAAGGGCCCCGAAGTTATATCGAACCCATCCCTCGTTGAGGATGTGGATGTCGTCATTGGCCAGCATCCCCGAGTTGTTATTTTCGTAAAATTCACCGGCATAGTTGTAGGCCAGTCCTCCATCGAACCCGGCGAACTCGGGAGAGGTGTACCCGAGGATGATGCCAAGCGTGCTGTTGGCTCCGTTGCCTTTCCCGTCATCGGCGTAATCGCGGTACATGGTGAGCGACTGGATGCGGCCGGAAATCGTGCCGTAGCCTTTGTCGTTGACGGGTTTCATGATGCTCTCCGCTGACACCAGCGATGCGGTCAGTGCGGCGGTCAGAATGAGTGCGAGTTTTTTCATCGTCATGTTCCTTTCGGTTTATTCACCTGCGGATTCTCGGTTTGGTGTAAAATGTCCAAAATAACTACCAGAAGAATTGAGCCCCTTCAAATTATTACGTGCTAAAACGCGTATTGAGAATATGTATAAATGTTTGCCACTTAATGCATTGTTTTTTCGCGGCTGCACGTTATCTTGAGAATCATGAAGTTTTTTCCACACGAGAGTAGCAAGAGAGGCTGGCGCAAGGTGACAGCAATGAAACGAGGTGCATTAGCAATTCTTGCGATCCTGCTGCTTCCGCTGGCTGCATCGGCTGCCATGCTGCGGATGGAAGGTGACCGTGCCTGGCTGGAGGCCGATAGTGCTCCGTTGTCAAAGGTGCTGCAGCTTTTTGAACAGCGCGGTGTAGAAGTGCTGATCGATCCGTCACTGGAATTGGGACGGATTTCCGGAGAGTGGGAAAACACGAAGGTCGATCGATTGATTGCCCAGTTGGCCAGCCCGCACAGCTATCTGATTGAGCGGAAAAAGGTGCGCAGCCCGCTTGGCGAGCTCTATCAAATTTCGTCTATTCGCATCTATTCTGACGGCAACCTCCCTGCCGCCCGTCGACTTTCGGACAAGAGCCGGGTGCTCGATGTGGTAGAGGGCAAGGATGGGATCAAATATATCCGCGGCGAAATCATGGTGGGCTTTAAGGAAGAGGCCACTATCAGCGACCTCAATGCGCTGCTCGCAAAGATCGGCGGAACCGTCATCGAGGTTATCGATCCGCCCGGCATCTACCGGATCAAGCTCAACGAGGGCGTGTCGGTCGAAAAGGCGATGGACATTGTAAACGCGCACGACGGTGTTGACTCGTCCGAACCCAACCTTGCTTTTCCGCGGATTGGAAACACATCGATGCCAACATCGGGAAGCGGTGGAGGCGCGAATCTACAGCTCCAGCCCGGCGAAACCGCCGTGGCCGTATTCGACTCCGGTCTCGATCCTCAATATGCCAATCTTTCGGTTATTCGCGGAACCTATGATGCGGTGGATCCCTCGGCCGAAATATCCGATCCGCTCGGCCATGGCACCCTTGCCTCACTGGTGGCTGCCGGAGTCATAACGCCCGAGGGGGCCGTGGCGGCTGAAAGCGGTGTGCCGGTGCTGGCGATTCGTACGTTTGATGAAAACGGCATGACCAGCTCCGACACCCTGATGCGCGCCCTTGAATATGCCGCCAACTCCGGAGCAAAGATCGTCAATATGAGTTGGGGTTCCGAGGTGGATAGCTCATTTATGGAGGCGGCCATGAACTATGCCGCGCAAAACGGCATGACCCTTTATGCCGCTGCCGGCAATGAGCCCACAGGTACACTGCTCTATCCGGCAGGATATGATTCAGTCATTGCCGTGGGTGGCCTGAACTCCGACGGCAGCCAATGGGAAAACTCCAACTTTGGCGACTTTGTCGATATTTTCGAACCGGCCAAGGCTGTTTTTAATGGTCAGTCCTATGCCGGAACCTCCATTTCCAGCCCCTACGCGGCATTCAAGGCCGCGCAAAAGTAACGGCTCCCAGGCTTGGAAAAGCGGCGGGCTGTTCCTATACTTTAATCCATGAAAAAGATCGGTGTCATTGTAAACACGAAGCGTCCTCGCACAGAAAGTGTACTAAGCGAGTTGCAGCGTTTGGCGGAGGGGCATGGCTTCAAGCTCTATGCGGAGAACGTGGAGATGGCCGGACTGCTCGGGGCGGAGCATCTGCCGATCGATGCGTTCGCGAAGAACGTGGACATCGCACTTGCCATGGGCGGCGACGGCACCGTGCTCTATGCCGCCCGCGCACTGCACGGATCCAAGATTCCCATTATGGGCATCAACCTGGGAAGCCTTGGTTTCTTAACCAGTGTAGGCGACACGGAGATGGCACAGGCGCTGGATGCGATAGCGAACAAAAGCTATAAGATTTCCGTGCGCGATGTCGCAGAATGCTGCATTTTTTCCAACGGAACACAGGTGGGCGAGGACCCCGCGCTGAACGACATCGTACTGGGGTGGGGCGCATCGTCACGCATCGTCACGTTGAAGCTTTCCATCGATGGCGAGCCGGTGGGTTCGTTCATGTGCGATGGCATGATGGTTTCCACGCCGACCGGCAGCACCGGGCACTCGCTTTCGGCGGGCGGGCCGATCCTGCATCCGGGAATCGGCGGCTTCGGGATCAATGTAATTTGTCCGCATACGCTCAGCTCGCGTCCGCTGGTGGTACCCAATTCCAGCTTGATTGAGGTTGAGGTCGTCAATGCGGCCAAGGAACTGATTCTCTCCATTGACGGACAGGATGAATACAAAATGGAGCAGGGGGGGCGTATCGCGATTCGCAGGAGCCCCCATCCGGTGCAGTTTCTTCAATTGCCCGGACTCAGCTATTTTTCCGTGCTCGCCCAAAAGCTCCACTGGCGCGGCTCGTCGCTCTAAACTTTCACCAATCTTTGGACTGTAAGCCGTAGATTGGTGTTGAAATGCCCTTTTAACCGCTGTATCCATGGATCCTGGATTCATTTAAACTAGTGTACGCGTATTAACCATTCACCTTTCAATGGAGTAGCATTATGGATGCGGTACTGCTCGCACGGATACAATTTGCCCTGACCATCGGGTTCCACTATATCTTCCCTCCGCTGACAATCGGCCTCGGCTGGATGATCTTCATGTACAATACGCGGCACCAGGAAAACGGGAATCCCGTCTTCCGCCAGCTGGCGCAGTTCTGGACCAAGGTTTTTGCTATCACCTTTGTGATCGGGGTGGCGACGGGTATCACGATGGAGTTTCAGTTTGGCACTAACTGGGCGGCCTACTCGCGGTTTGTCGGCGATATTTTCGGTGCACCACTCGCTGCTGAAGGAATATTTGCCTTCTTTCTGGAGTCAAGTTTCCTCGGCATCCTGCTGTACGGTCGAAAAAAAGTCTCGCAGAAGATGTATTGGTTTTCCAGCCTGATGGTGGCCTTTGGGGCCACGATGTCGGCCTTCTGGATTGTGGTGGCCAACTCCTGGCAGCAAACCCCGGCCGGTTATGAAATCGTGACGGAAATGGTCAACGGTGTGGAAGTGCAACGCGCTCAGTTGGCCAACTTCTGGGAAGCGGTGTTTAATCCGTCTACCTTGCCGCGGTATTCGCACGTCATTACGGGAGCGTTGACGGTGGGTGTTTTCTTCATTCTTGGTACTTCAGCCTGGCAGATCCTGAAGGGGCGGCATACCGAATTTGCGCGCATGTCAATGCGTACGGCGATCGTTCCCTGTTTCGCGGTGATCATGTTGACCATGTTCGTGGGCCATCACCACGGCCACCAGGTTTCGCAGACCCAGCCCGTCAAGCTCGCCGCCTTCGAGGGATTGTGGGAAACGCAATCCCATGCCCCGATGATGCTCTTCGGGTGGCCGAACGAAGTGAAAGAGAAAAATGACTTTGCCATCCAGATCCCCGGCATGGTCAGCCTGTTCATCGGAGGAAAGTTCGATACCGAAGTGCAGGGCCTGAAGGACTTTCCCGTGGAAGACCGCCCGCCGGTAGCGGCATCGTTCTGGTCGTTCCATCTCATGTTTTACATGGGCATGTGGATGGCGTTCGTGGCATTCGTTGGCGTGCTTCTTTGGCTTAAACAGACGCTTTGGACCACGAAGATCTATCTCTGGGCAGCGGCGCTTACCGTGCCGATTCCATTCCTCGCAAACGAGGTCGGCTGGATGGCCGCCGAAATCGGCCGACAGCCGTGGGTGGTCTATAACGAATTGCGTACCGTCGATGCGGTTTCAGCCAGTGTGCCTGCCGGACAGATTCTCGCTTCGATCATCATGTTCTCGCTCATCTATTCACTCTTGTTTGGCCTATGGATCTATCTACTCAAGCGGCAGTTCCACAAAGGACCCGAAGCGCTGGAAATCCTCGAAGCGGAGGTGGCCGATGATGCTGAGTAGCCGAATTTTGAATGTCGATTTCCGAGTTCCGATTTGTGGAACTCAGACGGCGTTGGCCTTTTTCTCCTGGGAACTGTCGCAGACCCGCAAATCGGAACTCGGAAATCAAAAATCGGAAATAAAACAACCCTGTATTTCAGGAAGATGCATCGACCTTTTGCTAAAGGAGGGATTATAACATGGAAGCCCTGCAAATTATCTGGTTCCTCCTCGTCGGCATTCTCATCATTGGCTATGCCATTCTCGACGGCTTCGACCTCGGCGTTGGTTTCTGGCACCTCTTTGCCAAAAAGAAGGGAGAGCGCTCGGCGTTTATTGAATCCATTGAACCATTCTGGGACGGCAACGAGGTTTGGCTGCTCACGGGCGGCGGCGCACTGTTTGCCGCGTTCCCTCCGGTCTATGCGACGGTCTTCAGCGGTTTTTACCTTGCGATGATGCTGGTGCTGCTGGGTCTTATTTTCCGTGCGGTGGCCATTGAGTTCCGCAATAAGGTCGACCATCCGCATTGGATCTTCGCCTGGGATATTGCTTTTTCCGTCGGAAGCATCCTGCCGTCGATTCTTTATGGCGTGGCCATCGGCAATATTCTGATGGGTCTGGAACTCAACGAAATTGGCGACTATCAGGGCGGTTTCTTTGCGCTGCTGAATCCGTTTGCACTCATATGTGGCCTGACAGGATTAGCCATGTTTGCGCAACACGGCGCGCTTTATCTGGCGATGAAAATCGAAGGTGACATCGCCGAAGACGCGCGCAAGTGGGCGGCGACGGTCTGGTATGTCTTCCTTCCGCTTTTCATGCTGGCCGTCGCTTTCGGCATAAAAAACTGCATCTACGGCATCAAGGCGATTCCGATGGCGCTCGTGGTATTGGCGCTCATCTCCAATTCGGGGGCCTTCCTTTTCAACAAGATAAAGAAGAGCGTTGCTGCTTTCCTTGCTTCAAGCTGCACCATCGCGTTTGTCATGCTGGCCGTGGCGGCTGCGCTCTTCCCGAACATGGTGCCGTGCTCAAACAATCCGGAGTGGAGCCTGACGGTGTTCAACTCGTCTTCTTCCCGGTTAACGCTCATTTCGATGCTCGTTATTGCGCTGGTCGGTATGCCGATTGTTTTGGGCTACACCTGGTTTATCCACCGTGTTTTCAGGGGCAGGGTGGTGGTATCGGAAAAGTAGAGTAGGACTCTTCAGGGCAGATACTTTGCGGCGGGAAGGCGTGAAGTCTCAACGCCCGGATGGTCTGATCCGCAACCGGCGAAGGATGAAGCCTCCAAAAAGTAATAAGGGGATGGTACCCGGTTCGGGGACGCCGTGCGGATCGGAAAGCACGTTGATAAAGCTTTCGCTATAGCCCCCCGAAAAGCTCTGAGCATGAAGGCCGACGCGTAGCGCTTCATTCCCCAGTGCGCTGAGGAGGTCGTAGGAGGCGTCAAAGGTCATGATGAGCTCCAGGCTCTCGTAGGGATTGATCCCTTGGACCGGACGTGCGCTTTTGGCTGTCACGCCTAGATCAGAGATGAAAACTTGATCTAGGTCCTGTCCGCTGGGCAGGTTCTTCGGTTTGACGGGATGTGTCTGGAAATCAACCCCATTCCCTTCGTTGATCGCTGCAAGGCTTAAGTTTAATTCGGGAATAGAGTCAAAGTAGATGCCGGAGATGGCCGACGCCTCAGGGCCGGCATTCGTGAATACGAGGCTGGCCTGTCCCGTACCCAACGATGTTATATTCATATACAGTTGCGACTCGCCCGCTGACTGGGCGTAGCCACTTGTATCATTGGATGTAATCGCAGAAAACGCGAATAACTCCCCTCGGACAACCGATGCTGAGGCGGCAAGTGCCGCAATAAACAGT